>JBGQGR010000044.1:0-10544 GCA_041497495.1 Anaerolineae bacterium
CGGGGTAGTTGATCAGCCACGAGTAGATGAGCGTGCGATCGAACTCGGTAGCCGCGCAGCCTCAATCGGATGTGATCGAGATCAAGATCGAGTGTGCGATCGATCGTCGGGCGCGCAGGCCGATCGGGTAAGACATCGCGCGCGCGGAGTTGATCGATCTGATCGATCAAGCGCAGGGCGGCGTTTAAGCCTAAGCCGCCTAAAGCTAATCGAAACAGCAGAGAGTTGAAGATGGAGAATAAGCCCAGCGAGGTGAAGAGTCCGTTCAAGCCGCCGAAGCGTTGCTGCGTGTCGGACAGCCAGCGCGAATAGGCGATGGGATCATTCTGCGGAGTTTGCGGCAGGCGCGCGGCCGCGATGAGCAGCAGGGCCATGAGGCTGAGCGCGATCGCCAGAAAAACATCGCCGCTGAGAAAGTGCCAGATGCGACGCCACGGATCGCGGATGAGAGTGGGTGAGGGTGTCATGCTTCAATAAAAAAGCCCCAGCAGCGGAGCTAAAGTGAGCCACCCATCGGGCTTGAACCGACAACCTACCACTTACGAAGCGGTTGCTCTACCATTGAGCTAGGGTGGCGTGCATAATGTGATCTATCAGAGGTCGTCATCGATTATACCAGTGGGCAGCTGAACTGACAAGCGATGGCGAAAAATGTAAGTGATCGGCAGTATCAACCCGCCGCTTTTAGGGTGAAGCTAAAGCTGGTGCCGACGTCGGGCGTGCTGCGAACTTCAATCTCGCTATTATGCGCTTCGATGATCTGCTTGACGATGCTGAGCCCCAGGCCGGTGCCCTGCGCGTAACCTTCACTGTCCGGCACGCGGAAAAATTTTTCAAAGATATGCGGTAGATCTTTTTCAGGAATGCCTTTGCCGGTATCGCTGACTTCGATCTTGATCCGATCCGCCTGCGGTTCGATTTTGATCTCGATCGATCCATCCGGCCGATTGTATTTGATCGCGTTGCCGGTCAGGTTGACCAGCACCTGCCGCAGCCGTTCGCGATCGCCGCTGATGGTGATCGGCCTGGCAGAAAATTGACTATCGATTCTCACACCGCGTTCGGCGGCCTGCGGCGTCAATAGTCCGATCACATCCCGCGCCAGTTCAGCGATGTCAACGCTACTTAACGCCAGAGGCGTGCGGCCCGATTGCAGGCGGCTGAGATCGAGAAAGTCATTTGTCATCTTGGACAGCCGATTAGCTTCTTGATGGATGGTCTCGATAAAGCTGTTGATTTGTTCGGCGGGCAGGCCATGGCGCAGCAGCAATTCGCTATAGGCGACGATGCTGGTCAGCGGTGTACGCAGTTCGTGCACCATTTCAGAGATCAAGTCGCTCTGCTGAAACAAGCGCGCGTTCTCAATGGCGATGGCCGCTTCGGCGCTTAAGATCGTCAGCACTTCCACGTCTTCTTCATTAAAAGGCGTGTCGCCGATGCGGTTCACGGCTTCGACGACGCCGATGACGCGATCTTTGACTTTCATGGGAACTGTTAAAAGCGATCGGGTGTGGAAGCCGGTGTTCTCATCGGTCTTCTTTGAGAAGCGGTGATCCTGCGACACATCCGTAATGATCTGGGCTTGCCCGTGGCGCACAACCCAGCCGGCCACACTATCGGGTGGCACGCTTTCGCGCTTAACGGCATCGCTCTGGCTGCCGCTGGCCGCTTCGAAGAATAGATCGCCGGTCTGCGGATCGACCAGCAGAATCGAGGTGGCTTCCGTGTACGTCAAATCCTTCGCCGCGTGGACAATTTGCTCCAGCAGCTCCTTCAGATTGAGCGTGGAATTGAGGATCTGGCTGACGGTCAGTAACCGCTGGTAACGTTCCAGCCGTGATTGAAGTGCTGAATGATCCATAGTTTCTCTTGACCTGACTTTAGACTTGGGCGATGGCCGCCGCCGCAATCTGCGGCAGCACCTCGGCCACGTCGGCATGAATGACCACGTCGCCGAGATCATCGACGTAGGTAGGCTCGCGATTGATGAGGATCAGTCTAGCCTGATGCTGGTGCGCCAAGATTGGCAGATCGGACGCGGGCTGCACTTCCAACGACGAGCCGGCGATCAGCATAAGATCGCACGCGACCGCGGCGCGCTTGGCCGCCATCAGCGCCTGCACTGGCAGCGCTTCGCCGAACAAAATCACATTCGGTTTCAAGACGCCGCCGCACACCGGGCAAGTTGGCACTTGTCCTTCAAGAATCAACCTGTCGATAAAAGCCTCGCTGGGATAAACTCGATAACAGCGGACGCACGTGGCCGCTTCCACATTGCCATGCAGTTCGATGACGTTGATCGATCCGGCGCGTTGATGCAATCGATCGATGTTCTGCGTGATCACGCTGGTGAGCTGTCCCGATGATTCCAGCTGCGCCAACGCACTGTGTGCGGCATTCGGCTGCGCCGAACGCATTTTCTGCGCCAGCGGCCTGATCCAATTGAAGAAATCGGCGGGCCGATGACGGAAGGCTTGAACGGTCGCCACTTCCAACGGATCGGTCCGCGCCCACAAGCCGGTGGCTGGCGTGCGAAAGTCGGGAATGCCGGACGGCGTGCTGATGCCCGCGCCCGTCAAGGCGACGGCGTGTTGCGCTTGAGCGATCAATTCCGCGGCCTGGTGAATGAGATCGACCATTGTGTGTGATGAGTGATGCGTGACGAGTGAAGAGTAACGAGTAAATTTCGCCCCGACGTTGCATGACACCTTGCTAACTCTCAATCCCTAATCAACTGATTACCTGATCACTGCATGATCCGTTGCGCCAAACTTCTGAACTGATCGGCGATGATGCTGTTAGGATGCAAATAAACGATCAGCGCTGCTTGTTCGGCCGCCTGATACGCCGCCTCAGGGTCGGGTGGGATGAGCACACTGATCGGGAGTTTCAGCAAACTTTCGATCGTGCGTTTATCAATCGTCATCGCGCTGGGCGATCGATTGACGACCGCGATGATCAATCGATCGGCGGTGATGCCGCGCCGATCGAGTTGGGCAATCATTGTTTGCGCCACGATCATCGCTACGCGCTGCGGTTCAAGCACCAAGACGACGTGATTACACGCGCCCAGCGTGATCGCTGAATTGTCGTCGATGATGCAGCCGACATCGATGAGGACGGCTTGGCAGATATGACTCAAGCTGTTGAGCACAGCCTGCATTTGAGCGGCGGGGATGGTCTCTGAATTGCTGCGCACATCCATACTGGGCAGCAGCAGCTGCATGCCGGATGGATGCGTGATCAATTGTTGACTGACCAGTTCGGGCTTGATTTCATCCGGCGCATGATGCAGCAGCGCCAGAAAGCCGGCTGATTGCGACACGCCTAACTGCACAGATACATTCGCTGCGCTGGCCTGCAGATCGATCAGCACCACTTTGCGCGGCGGCGGCGTGCTGGCCATCGCCGCGCCGACATTCATCGCCAGCGTCGTCGTGCCCACGCCGCCCTTCACGCCGAGGAAGCCGACGATGCGCGCTCGGTCGGTGGAGTCGCCGTCACTTTGAAAACGCAGGCTGCGCTGCAAAACAGTTTCGACGCGTGAGGCCAAATCGTTGGGATGGATCGGCTTGGTGAGGTAATCATCGGCACCGGCTTGAAAGCCCGCAACTTTATCGTTGACCATCGACTTGGCGGTAAACATGATGATCGGCGTGCGCGCGGTGGCCGGGTTGGCGCGCAAGCGGCGGCAGACTTCAAAGCCGTCGATGTCCTCCATCATCACATCCAGGATGACGAGCTCGGGCGTGTCGGTCAAGGCTTTGGCTAAACCTTCTACACCGCCCGTCGCTGAAACAATAGTGTGCCCCCGACGCTGTAACATCAAGCCGATCAGCTTCAGGCTTTGTAGATCGTCGTCGATGAGCAGAATCTTGGCCGGCATGGACGAACTCTAGCACAAAAGAGAATCAATGACAAATGAAAAACGACAAATGAATGCGTAATGCACCATGCCCAATTCAAAGCGCATCACGATCCACCCAAGTTGAGAATTATGCATTAAGCATTAAGAATTCTTAATTGACCTGCGGTATAATGCAAGCGCCATGTCGCCGTTGGAAATTATCCTCATTGGGCTGCTGTTGATCAGCGTGATCGTCGTCTTCGTCGTGAGCGTCCGCCGCCGCTTAGCCGCTCAACGCGATTTACTCGGTCAAGTCCAGGAACTTTCCTCGCTGGCCGATTTCGCCCGCGCCATTGCCGAAGCCCGGCTGAACGTCGATGAATTGTGTGAGTTGATCTATCAGCGCGCCACAGCCATCGTCGATACGTCCTTTTTTCAATTTGGCTTATTTGACGGCGAGTGGTACGACATTCGCGTGTGGCTGCGTGCTGGCACGCGCCTGCCCGCTGAACGCTTCGATCTGCACGACAACCCCGGCTTGATCGGTTGGATCAGAGATTCCAAGCAATCGTTGTTGGTACGCGATTTCGAACAGGAGATCGATCGGCTGCCCGCCCGGCCGCGCTATACCACCGAGCTGCCACCCCGATCGGCCGTGTTCGTCCCGTTGATCAGCGGCGATCGCGCCGTCGGCGCATTATCGATCCAAAGTTATCAGCCCCGTGCCTTCACCGAAAATCATCTGCGCTTGCTGACGATCATCGGCAATCAAGCCGCAGCCGCCGTCGCCAATCGCCGCCTGTTTGAGTTGGAGCGCCGCCGCACCGCGCAGATGCAGTTGATCACCGAAGTCAATCAGCAGATTGCATCTATCCTTGATCTGGAAACGTTGTTCCATCAAACGGCCGAACTGGTTCGCGCCACGTTCAGTTATTACTTTGTGGCGATCTGTGTGCGCGAAGAAGATTCCAATCGCATCGTGTTCGAAGGTGCGACGAATCCGGCCCTGCATGATAAACATATGCACGTCGGGCAGGGCGTCATCGGCTGGGTAGTGGAGCATGGCGAAGTGTTGAATGTGCCGGATGTGTCGCAGGACGATCGATATTGGCACCAAGCGGCCTTGCTGGAAACCCGATCGGAATTGGCCGTCCCGTTGATCTTCGGCAGCGACACGATCGGCGCGCTGGATGTGGAAAGCAACGAACTCAATGCGTTTAGCGACGATGACATTTATATTCTGCGGACCCTCGCCGGTCAAATTGCGATTGCGATCCATGAAGCGCGTTTATATGCCGCCGAGCGCGAACAAGCCTGGATCAGCACCGCGCTCCTGCAAGTGGCCGAAGCGACGGGTCACGCCACAAGCCTTGAAGAAGTGCTGGACACGGTGGCGCGCATCACGCCGATGTTGTCCGGCGTGGAACGCTGCGGCATCATGCTGCTCGATGGCCGGAACGGAATTTTTCACGCGCAGGCCGCGTTTGGCCTTGAAACGGCTGCCGACGAGTTTTACGATTTGCAATTGACACCCGATCGCAGTCCCATGCTGAACGCGCTGTATCAAACCAACAAGCCGATCATGCGGCCCGCCGCCACCAGCACTGATCCGATGAGCAAATATTTCGGGCCGGGCGATGTGCTGGGCTTGCCGATCATGGCGCACGCTGATCTGATCGGCGTGATGTGGATCGGCGCGTCGCCCGATCAAATGTTGTCAGGCCGAAAAGCTGCCTTGATCGGCGGCATCGCCAATCAAGCGGCGATGGCGATCGAAAGCGCGCAGTTGGCAGTGGCGCAGCGTGAAGAAGCCTGGGTCAGCACGGCGCTGCTGCAAGTGGCGGAAGCCACCGGCTCGTTAACCGATCTCAATGAAATTCTCAGCACCATCGCGCGCTTGACACCGCTGCTGGTCGGTGTTGAAGTGTGCGCCGTTTTTTTGTGGGACGCCGATCGACAAGCTTTCGTCGGCAATCAAGCTTACGGTCTGCCGCATGAGGTGCAAGATAAATTTGAATCGATCAAGATCGCGTGGGCTGAATGGCCGCTGAGTGAAGCCGATCGATCGGAGCGCGGCGCGGCTGTTCCGTTTGTGCCCGATCGGTTGATGCAAGCTCTGCAGCTCGATGCGCCGATCGTGCTGCCGCTGCGCGCGCGGGCCGAGATCGTCGGGATGCTGCTGGTCGATCGGGGCACGCAAGATCTCATGTTGAATCAGCGCCGCTTGAATATCTTGACGGGCATTGCCAGTCAAACGGCGGTCGCGATCGAGAATGTGCATCTCATGGCCGATCTTGCGGCGCGGCAGTTGCTGGAAAAGGAACTCGATGTGGCGCGCGAGATTCAAAAGAGTTTTCTGCCCGGCAACACGCCGAATGTGCCCGGTTATCAAATCGCGGCGTACTGGCGATCGGCGCGGCGCGTGGGCGGCGACTTCTATGATTTCATGCCGCTGGCCAATCAGCAATGGGGCTTGGCGATTGCGGATGTGGCCGATAAAGGTGTGCCGGCTGCGTTGTTCATGGCGTTGACGCGCACGCTGCTGCGCGCCACGGCGATGAGCGGTCGCGCGCCGGCCGAGGCCTTGAGCCGCGCGAACGAATTGATCCTATCCGACGCGCGATCGGATTTGTTTGTGACGATCTTTTACGGTGTGCTCGATCCCCGATCGTCGAAGTTCACGTATTCGAATGCGGGCCACAATCCGCCGATCTGGTTCGATGCCCAATCGAGCACCACGCATTTCTTGAAAGCGCACGGCATTGCGTTGGGCGTCGTGCCGGAAGTGTTGGTGAAAGATAATGAGTTGACTCTATCGCCCGGCGATGTGCTGCTGTTGTATACCGATGGTGTGACCGAAGCCTTCAATATCGATGGTGAAGAGTTTGGCGAGAAGCGTTTGGCGCAAGTTGTGCGCGATTGTGCCGCGAGCACAGCCGAAGAACTTAGCCACGCGATTGTGAGTGCCGTACGATCGTTCGTCGGCGAGGAGCCGGCCTTTGATGATGTGACGATGGTGGTGGTGAAAAAGGATGAAGGCGGAAGGATAAAGGATGAAGGATGAGGGATGAGGGATGAAGACAGCATCCAGAGCGGAGATGTGAATCCTGCCCTGAGCAAAGTCGAAGGGTCGCAGAATTCACGGTGAAGTCGAAGGGCAGATTGATAGAAGGCGAGATTGAGAGATGGCGAGACGGAGAGAAATTCGTATCTTTCGCAATTCGTTGTTGTTATCAGGAAAGAAGTACGATCGATGTGATGAGCATCGATCGTTATTGATTTGCGTCGTTGCGAGGAGGGTGTAGCCCGACGAAGCAATCTCACCTGATTGTTACTGAGATTGCTTCGCCGCTACGCGGCTCGCAATGACGTTCTCTCCCGCGATCGAGATTTCTCGACCTGTGGCCTCGAAATGACAAACCGTAACGTATTTTTCAAAATCAGAGATCGAAGATCAGAGATTACGGATTGAAGAACTGATATACCGCTCTGGCCACGTCGGCCATGATCGGATTGACGGCGTTCCAATCCAGCGGCTGATTCGGCGTGTTGAAGAAGACAACTAAAACAAAGTCACCGCCGGGCGAAAACACGATCGACGCGTCGGCGCGTGTGTCGGCGTTTGCGCCGATCTTGTGCGCGATCGATGTGCCAGCCGGCAGGCCGCCGCGCAAGGCCGAAGGCGCGTTCGGATCAGTTTGCTTCAGGATATTGAGTATCTGATCGCATTCGTTCGAGGTGAACTTGTCGGGATACACGACCATCAACATGCCACCGTTGCGATTGCACTGATAGATCGCTTCAAGCAACAAGCCGGTATCAATGGCAGTGGTCTGCATATACGGATCGGGATCGACATTCGTTGTGGTGATCGAGTTGGCGGGCGTGATCAGCGTGGGCAGCGTCGAGGTGTAGCCATACGCCGCGAGCATAAAAGTATTCGCCAAGCCCAAATTGTGCAGCGAGGCGCTGACCATATCCACGCCGCGATTAACATCGTTATCGCCGATCAACTGCACTAACGAGTTCGCGCTGAAATTGTTCTCGGCCACGATCGAGGTGGTCAGCCGCATGGTGGTCGTGACATCGGGTGCAGCGTCGAGTTTGCGGAAGGTTTCAACCATAATCGCGATCTTCATCACGCCCAGGCCGGAGTAAGCGACGTTGGGATTCAGATCGATCTCCTGGCCTGTTTGCAGATCCTTGATGAAGACACTGGCGTTGCCGGGAAACTGCGCGATGCGATCTTTGATGTATTGCTGCAACTGATCGATCGAGGGCGGCGGCGCGAGTTGATGTTCGATCACCAGCATGACTTCACGCTGCGTGGCAGACTTCAACGCCGCGTCGATCGGTTTCATCGATTGAATGATGTTGAGTTGATAGCCGTCCTGTCCGCGCGCGATCGCGTTTGCGTTGGCCGGATCGATCTGAAACTTGGCGGGCTGCGCGGGTTGATCGAGCCGTGAGCCGAATTCAGCCAACGCCGCGCGCACTTTTTCAGCCGAGTAGTTGGCCGTGATCGCTACGTCGCGTGGCGCGGGGGGCTGGAAGATCAAGCGGCGCATGAAATCAATTAAAGAGTTTTGCGATCGCAGCGCGTGGATCGTCTGGGCGGTTTGATCGGCGTCGAATGCAAAATCGATCGAGCCGGGTTGCAGGGTGATGGTGTTCGTGAAGTACTGCAGCGCGATCGGCTGTTGGAGATCGATCGAGACTTGTTGCAGCGCGACGTCGATTGGCAGATCTTTGAATGATTCATCGGCGATGCGCCAAGTGGCAGGCAGTTGCGTCAATGAGAGTTGGAACGAAATAAATTGCCAGATCACATAAACGATGACTGCGAGGATGCCGAGTGTGCGCAGCGTGCGCGATCGACGACGCGAAGAGTATTCAAGCACTGCGAGCCTCTTCGATGCTCTCAGGCAAATTGAGCGACGGGAACGTTTTCTGTTTTGTCGACCGTGGTTCGACCAGCTGCCACTTCCACGACACGACGCAAGAGGCTGGCGTGATAATAGCGTGTGCCGCAATTGTCACACACGCCAACCGGAACATGTTCAAGAATCACGAAGCCGCGTTTATGTTTGAAGGCTTCACGCCCGACAATTTTTTCGGCGACGGTTCCATTGCAATATTCGCACTTATACCCATACATAGTTGATCACCTTTAATCGTTCGCCACTTCGTAAATCGTGACGATCAGAAAAATATCTGTATCCGTCAAGCGGCCAACGAGTCCGACAGCGGTTTTCTGATCGGCGCCTATGCCTACAATAGTATACCTTGTTCCGCGGATCGTCAGATTCTGCTTTCTGCACTGAGCCGCTCAGCACTGCCGCTTCAACATCGAAGATATCCAGGTCATCTTCGGCCATCTCTTCCACAGCGTGAAAGGTCAAATCATATTTGCCTTCACGCACCCTGCGTTGAATTTCTTCAAGGATTCGTTTTGCCACGCGATTACTTCCACGACCAGATCGCAAAATCGCCGGAGCCGATGTAGGCCGGTGTGCTGTTGGCCGTCGTCGCATCGATCACGTACACGCCGCTCTGGCCGTCGAAGGGCGTGCCGGTAAACACCAGCGATCGACTGTCGGGTGACCACAACTCGATCGATTGCGCGAACTGATCGAAATACTGGACCAGAAATACAAAGCTATCGCTTGGCTCGAAGCTGGTTAAGTTGATCGTCTGCTGCGTTTGAAGATCGATCACGTGCCAGCTAAAGCGCAAGGATGGTTGATCGATGCGCGGCGCAGCCAGGCCGCCCGCCTTGCCGACCGGACCCGGTTCAACCAGCACACCGGTGAGATACGCCAACTTCGATCCGTCCGGCGACCAGAAGAACGCGAGCAGATCGCCGCTAAAATATTGGTGAGCCGCCTGGCCGTCGGTGTCGATGATCGAGAGTGAGTTGTAAGTGAAGTTGACGAGATTGCTGTTGGTATAAGCGATATGTTTGGCATCCGGCGACCAACTAAAGGCGAGGCCGACCTCAAACGTGATCACGGCGGTTTCGCGCGCGCCATCGCCGACGATCAATTGGCCGCCTTCCAAATATTGCCGCGCATACAATAAGCGTTGATCGATCGGCGACCACATGGGCGTTTGAAACAAGGCCGGTTGAGTATTGATATTCTGAGGCGCGTTAGCGCCTAGCTGATATGTGCCGATGAAGGCCGCGCGTGATGTGCCGCCGACGTGCAGCAACAACGCATCGCTCTGCGGTGACCACGAATAATAATCCGGCTGCCCGATCGCGATCGATTGCGCCGTGGGCGTTGGACTGACAGCCGTCAGTTGCAGATTCAAACTATTTGCAGCCGGATCGGATTGCAGAAAGGCCACATGTTGATTATCGGGCGAACCGTACAAATAAAACGGCACGCGCACGCGCTCGGCCTCATACAAGATCGTTTCGTTGGAATCATCAGGCGCGACGCTGATCAATTGGCCGCGACTGCTCGTCGCCGCCGCGTAGATCAATCGGGTTCCAGCGTGCGACCAAATCAGCGCGCCGGTTGGCACGCTGCCGTCGGTGGTGATCGATGATCGATGGCTGCCATCCGGATCGATCGTGTAGATCTGATCTTGATCGATCACGGCGATGCGATTGGTGGCGGAGCCGATCGATTGAGCTAGCCCGATCGGTGTGGTCGCGATCGGACGCGGCTGACTGAATGAAGCGATGCCC
>JBGQGR010000045.1:0-10525 GCA_041497495.1 Anaerolineae bacterium
CCAAGATCGTATTAATGATCGAGACGATGGAACCGACCGAGATATCGATCCCGCCTGCCAGCACGACGATGGCTTGCCCGACCACCAGAAAGATCGAGGGCAGGAAAACGCGCATGTTGCTATTCAGTGTATCGCGGTCTAACAGGCCAGACTGGAAAATAGAATTCACGACCACGGTCACGATCAGCAACAACAACACAAATAGATAAGGACGCCTTGCTGTAAACGCTGACCAGCGGGACCGGTTCATGATGGCACGTCCTCACTGGCTGCCCCTAAGCTCGCCGTGATCAGTTTCGATTTGGTAAGCGTCTCACCACTCAGCTCCGATCGGATGAGGCCATCATACAGAACCAGCACGCGGTCGCACAGGCCCAGCAGTTCTTCGTCGTCACTGCTGTAGAACAAGATGGCTGTGCCTTGTTCGCACAACTGCGCCAGCAGTTTATAGAACTCGGCTTTGGTTCCGACATCGACACCTTTAGTCGGGTCGTCCAAGAGCAGCAGCTGCGGCTTGCGCAGCAACCATTTGCCGATGACGACCTTCTGGGCATTACCGCCCGACAGGCTGCTGACCGGTTCGTCCAGCCCGGCCATCTTCAAATTCAAGCTGGCCCCGATCGCTGAGCCAGCGGCCTTAGCCCGTCCGACACGCAGCGGAAAGCCATAGTCCCGCCAGGATGGGGCTAGCAAATTCTCCAGGATCGATCGGATAAACAACAGGCCTTCTTTGGTCCGCTCGCCCGGCACCAACGCGACGCCTTTCTTGATCGCCTGACTGGGATGTTTGAAATGTACCGCTTCGCCCGAAATGGTGACGTCACCCTGGTAATGTTTATCGCCGAAGATCGCCAGCAACAGATCGCGCTGGCCCTGCCCTTGCAGGCCGCCGATACCCAGCAGCTCGCCATCATGCAGTTGCAAGCTGAGACCTTTCAAGACATCCGTTTGCAGACCTTTTACTTCCAAACGGAGTTTGCGCTCCGCTGATTTTTCCAAGACCTGTCGATCGCGATGGACGACACTGCTGACCGATGCCTGGCCAACCATCAGTTCCACCAGAGCTCGATCGGTTACCTCGCTGATCAGCCCGGCACCGACCGTCGCTCCGTTTCGCAGGACCGAATACTTATCGGCAATACGGAAGATCTCTTCCATCCGATGGGAGACAAAGATGATCGCTTTGCCCGCTGCCTTCCATTGATTGACCAGCTCAAACAACCGCTCCACCTGCCGACTATCGAGACTGGCACTGGCCTCATCGAGAATGATCAGGCGCGGATCGAAACTGATCGCCTTCAGGATTTCGATGATCTGTTTTTCGTCCGGGGGTAAGGAGGCTACCGCCGCGTCCGGATGGAGCGCGGACTTAAAAGTACCCTCAAACAGCGCCAACATCTTTTCAGTTCGCCGCCGAATCTCCGGGGCGTCGACGAAACCACCCGTGCCCAAGGGCTCGCGTGCCAGCCAGATATTCTCCGCCACACTCATTTGCGGGATCAGGCTGAGCTCTTGATAAACTGTTGCAATACCGAGCTTCTTGGCCGCTTGCGGAGAGGGCAGCTGAATGGAGTGCCCATCCAGGAGTAGTTGTCCTCCATCGAGGACAACTACTCCATTGATGATCTTACTGAGTGTACTCTTGCCGCTTCCGTTCGCCCCGATCAGCGCAACGGTTTCCCCGGATTGGACATCCAGGTTCGCATCGGAGAGCGCGATCACGCCCCCGTACCGTTTCACAATATTTCGAGCCGAAAGAGAGACGGTCATCGCTGATTACTTTGTAAAGAATTGTTGAACCTCAGAATCGGACATGATGCCGTCCAGCAGGTACGTGGCCGGCTTGTCTTTGCACTGGGTCGAGAAGACCTGCTGGAAATTGTCCTTGGTCACGACGACGGGCACGGGGATGACAAACGATAGACCGTTCGCGCCGCCCAACTTCGTCTTATCGATCTTCTTGCCCAGCAGCATGTTGACCGCGATGCGCAGGCCGGTCGGCGACACGCCTGGCGGATTGGCCACCGCGATCGTCTCAAAGCTCGGATCCTTCTTCAACTGTGCATCCCACAGTTGCAGGAACTGGCAGCGGCCTTCACCTACCGCCATCGGGAACTTGGCCGGATTGGCCGCCAGCACCGCTTGCATCGCACCGATGGCCATGCCGTCTTGCGTCCAGTAGCCATCGAGAGTGGGGAAGGACGCCAAGAAGTTCGACATCACTTGCTGGCCGGTCGCTTCGTCCCACTTACCGGTATCTTTAGCCAACACCTTGATGTTGGGATAGCCTGCCAGCACTTCATCCACGCCGCTCATGCGGGCGACGTTCGCCGGATGGCCGGGGAAGCCTTCGATCTCGACAATGTTGCCTTTGCCGCCCAACTTCTTGGCCAGCCAGTCGGCCGAGGTCTTGGCCCATTCCTTCTGATCGATGCCCACGTTGTACACGCCGGGCGTGTTCAATTCTTGATCAACCGAGATCACGATGATGCCCTTTGACACCGCGTCTTGCAAGGTGGCATTCAAGCCGTTCACATCACCGGGATTCACGAGGATCGCATCCACCTTCTTGTTGATCAGGTTCTGCAGCTGTTGAATCTGACCGGGCACGTCCGTGTCCGCACTCTCAATGACCAGATCGGCGGTAACGCCCAGCTGCATATACTCGGCATTCACATCCTTCAGCTCTTGGATCATCTGCGTGCGATACTCGCTGCTGATGAACGGATTCGAAATGCCAATCGTGAATTTCTTGGCCGTCGGCGGATTGGTCGGTTGCGCGACCACCGCCGTTGGTTGAACCACCGGTGCCGCCGTCGGAGCGGCTGTCGTCGGTGTGGCGGTGGCGCCACCGCAAGCGGTCAGCATTGAGACAATGACCAGCATGGTCAGAATGCTCAGGGTAGCCTTGGTATTTTTTCTCATGATATTCTTCTCCTGAAAGATCATATTTGTTTTAGCTTATCAAACGACAGAAAGTTACGTGGGGCGACTAGTAGTCTTATGAGCACCTCCTTTTAGCATGAAGATGATTGGCGCGACTCTTTGAGTGCTGCGCTGCCAATCGGTTGCCATTTCTTTCGGATCAGAACAACAGACTAGGGCGAAATTTTCTTGCGCCCTTTGTTTTGCACCACAAATAAATACTCCAACGCCAGGTGTATGGCTCCGATCACGCCCGCTTCGGTACCGATCGATGAATAGTTGGCCGCCAGATTGCGGGTCGCCAGCGCGGTCGATCGGCGCAGCACGGCTTGACGAATCGAGGCCAGGAGCTGATTACCAATGTTCGCTACGCCGCCGCCGACAATGATCAGACTGGGGTTGAAGAAATTGACCAAGCCAGCTAACACGTCCCCGATGAGCTGACCGCTGCTTTGAATAATTTCGATCGCGGTTCGATCACCCTCGCGTGCCGCGGCGGCTACGTCTTCCGATTTCAGCGCACCGTTGTTGGACTCTAGCTTTTTGGCCAAGATCAAACTGGAGCCAGTCTGAGCGGCTTCCACGGCCCGAGCGGCAATCGCCGGCCCGGCGGCCATCATCTCTATGCAGCCGATGTTGCCACATCGACAGACCGGGCCATGGTGATCGGCGCAAATATGGCCGATATCGCCCGCGCTGCCGCTGCTGCCCCGATGAACCTGTCCGTTGCATACAATCCCGGCACCAATGCCAGTACCAATCTTGACGAAGATAAAATTGTCGATGCCTACGCCTGCGCCCGCCCGCAGCTCGCCGAGCGCCATGATGTTGACGTCGTTATCGACCATGACGCACGCCGCTGGAAAAGTCGCGTGGAAAAAATCGCGAATCGAAAAACCTTCCCAGGCTGGCATCAACGGCGGCGCGACGAGGACGCCGTTGGCGAAGTCAACCGGACCCGGCACACCGATGCCAATCCCCAATACCTGTTTCGGTTGAAGGCCAGCGCGCGCCAGCATTTTGAGAATGCGATCCCTGATTTGCCCCATCAGGACGGTCGGTTCTTCACGGACATCAGCCGGACCAGAGTCACGCGACAACACATGTGCGTTGAGATCTGCCACCGCCAGATCGATGCTGGTAGCGCCGACGTCCAACCCCACAACGTAACCGAGCAGCCGATTCAACTTCAGTAACCGTGGACGACGCCCGCCGTCCGAATTACCTTCACCGACCTCAACGAGAATCCCGCGATGAATGAGCCGGCTAACCTCCGCCGTGATCTTGGGTCGCGACCAATTCGTTTGGCGGGATAGATCGGTGCGCGAGATAGACTCAGACTGACGCAGAGCCTGAATGATGGCCGCTTCAGCTGGAGTGACTGACAGAGGGGCGGCTAAATATTTCTGTGGTTTTTGGGTTGGCATGTACGCAATCGGGCAAGGGCGGCCCGGAAGCCGAGATTTGTTACCTTCATTATACTAGTTGTGTCAAGTGCGCACGTCACGTGATCAATATGGTATATTTCACATGACTTACTTCACGAAACTGCATAAGTTAGATAATAATAAGCAAAACTCGGCGAGCAGGTTCAACGATTGACACACACGGTATAATGAAAGAGATCAGTATGTCCCTATCCAGAAGTTCTTGCCTGGGGACTCCATTCTCATCAGAATCAAAATATTGCCGCGTAACCTAAATTCCCACTCAGGAGCAACGACCAATGGCAAACATTGCAATGCTCGGAACCGGCTTGATCGGATCTTTCTACACCACGACTTTGTTAGGCAAACGCGGCCGCGACAAGATTCGAGTCGTGTGCGGCAAAACCGAAGCCGAAACGCGCGCCTTCGCAGAAAAGTGGAATATCCCCAACTGGACGACGGACATGGCGCAGGCGATTCAACGCCCAGATGTCGACATTGTCGTGGTGGGCCTGCCGAATTACTTGCACAAAGAAGCGGTGCTGTTGGCCGCGAATGCAGGCAAGGCCATATTGTGTACGAAGCCTCTCGCCATGAATGCGGCTCAAGCGCACGAGATGTTGGCTGCCGTCGAGAAGGCGGGAGTGTTTGCCGGTTATCTTGAGGATCTAGTCTATACGCCCAAAACTTTGAAGGCGCTGCAATCGATACGCGCTGGCGCGCTGGGCCGCATTTTATGGACGCGCTCACGCGAGGCCCATCCCGGTCCCCACAGTGACTGGTTCTGGCAGAAAGAATTCTCAGGGGGCGGTGCGATCGTCGATATGGGCTGCCACTGCATCGAGATCGGCCGCAACTTCATCGGCAAAGAGGTCAAGCCGATCGAGGTGATGTGCTGGGGCGCTACGCAGGTCCATCCGATCGAGGCGGAAGACAGCGCGATCGGTTTGGTGCGCTATGCCAACGGTGCAATCTCGCAATTTGAAGTCGCGTGGACATTTCGCGGCGGTATGGATTTGCGTGATGAAGTCTCCGGCACCGAAGGCACGATCTTATTGAATCACTGGCTGCGGACGGGCATCGAGATATTTACCTCAGTCGGACTGGGCGGGTACGTCTCCGAAAAGGCCGAGGGTGAGACCGGCTGGCTGTTTCCGGTTGGTGGTGAAGTTGCGGCGCTGGGCTACGAAGATATGTTCCTCGACATGCTGAACGCTTACGACAATGGCACGCAGCCGATGGAAACATTTTACGATGGCTATGTGGTCAACTCGATCATCGATGCGGCCTACCGCTCGATGGATTCGCGACAGTGGGAACCCGTGCAGCTTGATATTTGGCGCGGCTCAAATGAAGTCGAACAACAGGCGGCAGCATCGAACTACGCTGCGCAGTACTTGCTCATCAAACAAGAGCGCATGCCCGACGGCAAGTTGAAGTTGATCTTGAAGGACAAACAAAGCGGCGAGATCGTTCAGAAATATCAATAAGCGTCGAATGAGTCTTTGAACCTCTCTGAACGACTACCGAGGGATTTGAGACTCGTAAAAAAACTCAACCCATCGACAACGCCCGCGCCGGATTGTGTACGAGCAGGTCATTGATCGCATCCTCGCCCAGACCTTCCGAGCGCAGCCACGGCACGAAGCGCCACAGGATGTAAGTTAAACCCGGACCACCGCCCGTGTTGTAGCTCGGCCAGTATGATTTGCGGGCCAAGTCGCCGCCGAGCAGGATTTGTTTTCCGAAACCTTCCTTGACCAGCCGCAGAATGAACTCGACGCGCTGGCTGTCCGGCTCGTATTTCTCTTTGCTGATCTGATCGTAGCCTAAATAAACGCCCGTGCGCGCAATTTGCAGATGATACTCCCACTCCAATTTGCGATCGAGATGGCCGATGATCACGTGAGCTGGATCGACACCTGCGGCTCGTAATAGATCGATCTGCTCCAGCGCCAGCGTGCCCGCTTCAGTGTGAGTCGAGATCGGCGCACCAGTCGCTTGATGTGCGCGTGCGGCCGCTCGAAAAACTTTCTCTTCATTGGCAGTGATCTGGTTCAGACTCGAAGCTGCTTTGATCGCGCCGGCCTTGATCGAAGTTCCGTCCACGCCTTCGGTTACATCCCGGCTAAAACGATCCGCCAGTTCCGCGATTGATCGATCTTGAACCCACTTAGCCGAAAAGGCTTCTTTGTGATGGCCGGTCACACACACGATGTGCACGCCTGACTGTTCGGAAACGCGTTTTAATCCTGATGCAGTGCGGCCATAATCCACCGGCGTCATCTCAACCAGCGATCGACCGCCTGCTGCCTGAAACCAAGTCAGTTCCTGGATCGCCGCTGCTTCGCTATCCATCGTGAGATCGCGATCGGTCACATTCGCGGGCGGCGTGCACAGGATGTGTTCATGCGGATAGCACATGCCGAAATCAGCCGGATCAATATCGCCCCGAACGGTACGAATAAACGACATCATGCCTCCCTAACCAGCCAGTTCCCGTCGCACGATCTGCGTGCCTGCAACCATGGTCTTCAACTTCGCGCGTGAAGCCCAACGCGCCGTTTGGCTAAACCCGCAATCGGGCACAATCGTCAGTTTTTCGGCGGGCACATATTTGAGTGCGGTCCGAATCCGATCGGCTACGTCTTCCGCCGTCTCGATGTAATAGTTCTTCACATCGATCAGCCCCGCCGCTAATGTCTTGCCCGCTTCGGCGACTTGTTTGCCCAATTCGATCTCAGCCAGTTCACGATTGGCAAACTCAAGTGCCAGTTCGTCGGTGTGGGTGTCGAGGATAAATGGAAAGAGCGGCTGGTATGTTCGATGGGCAACCGGCCGCCCGACAAAATTGCCAAAGCACAGATGCAGCCCAATCCGCGCCTTCACACCCTGGACCGTTTGATTGAATAGATCGACGAAGGCACGCGGCTGATCGGGGTGTACCGCATACGAAGGTTCATCGAGTTGGATGAAATCGACACCGGCGTCCACAAGCGCCCGCAGCTCGGTATTGATAATCGCGGCCAAGGCGTGAGCCACATCCATTCGATCGTGATAGACACTACCAGGGGCGATGCGGCCGGCTAACGTAAAAGGTCCGGGGCACGGTACTTTGATCGGGCGTGCAGTGCGTGGCCGCAGGTACTTGAACTCGGCGACCAGGCCCAATTGCTCGGGCGCGCGGATCGCTTCGATCGCTTCATAGTGCTCGCGCTGATCATGTCCGGCGGGCCCGAGTCGACGATCGGGCGGCAGAGTGCGTAGGCCCGTCAATCGGTTGTAGAAATCAGCCGTGAAGAAACCCAGGCGCCGCATTTCACCATCGCTGATCACATCGACGCCGGCATCTTCTTGATCGCGCACGGCCATATCGACCGCATCGTTCAACGCTTCTTGAATATCGGCCGGGCCGTATTCGCCACGCCGCATCGCCTCGACCGCAGTGATAAACCACGAGGGCCAGGCATAACTACCGATCACGCTCGTCGTTAACAAGGTCATGGACTAAACCTCCGCTCCGATAGATCTCAGCCGATCTTGAATCTCGCGAACAGAAACTTCACGCGGTGTTGTTTTCTTTTGGACCGCTAAAGCGGCCGCCACGCCTGCGGCTTGCCCCATCGCCATGCACTGGCCCATGCTGCGCACCGAAGCCTGCGCATCATGATCGGCCGAGAGGCAACGGCCAGCCACCAGTAGGCTTTCAACTTTTTGCGGCAGCAAGCAGCGATAGGGCACATCGTACGTTTCGCCTTCGGGCAAATATTCCCAACGCGTATCCTGTCCGGCGTGATGTTCTTCGATCGGCGCGCCGCAGCGCGCGATCGCATCTTCGAACTTGCGCGCCGACAAAACATCATGACGGTTCAAACGATAGTCGCCGAAAATCCGGCGGCTTTCGCGAATGCCGATCTGCGTACTAAGATTTCCAAGTAACGCCTGTTCATAGCCCGGTACCTTGTCGCGCAGGAAACGAAAATATTCCAGCGCTTGACGCCGCCCTTCGATCTCGGCCTGAGTTAACTGCACCGGATCGGTTCCATCGACGTCGGCGACGCGTGTCATGTTGGTCGCCATCACACCCGCCAACGGCGTGATGTGCACACTGCCTTCGCGGCGCGGCAGCTGATAATCGCCGCTGTCGATCGCCGCCTGCATCAGCTGCTGCAGTTGATCTTTCCTGACTTGGCGCGCTCGATCGACATCGACATTGATCAATCGGAAGGTCGTCGTGGCCGATTGGACCGGCCCGCCCTGCCCGGCCCCCTCGAACGGCACGCCGGCTGCCGCCGCCACATCCGCATCGCCTGAAGCATCGATCACGACATCGGCTTCCAATCGCACGAAGCCACCTTTGCCCACGGCAATAACACCGCAGATACGATCGCCTTCCTGGATTGCATCGACGACGAAGGTATGAAACAACAGGCGCACACCCGCTTGTTGAGTCAGCGTTTCCCAAACGATCTTCAACGTTTCCGGATCATACGTGATACCGTTGCCTGCGCCGTAGGTATTCGGCCGAATCAAAGCCATGCCACGCTTCATCAGTTCGTCGACCACTCGATCGGGAATACCGCCGACGACTTTGCGCGGCACAGCGCCGGGCGTATAGAATCCATAGAACGTATCGAGCACTTGCGTGCTGATGCCGCCCATGAAACCGTAGCGTTCGATCAGTGTAACCGAGGCGCCGGCCTCGGCAGCCGCCAGTGCCGCCGTCGATCCAGCCGAGCCGCTGCCGATCACCAACACATTGGTTTTCCACAAAGATCGCACCGGCCTGCTAAAAACTTCCATCGACCTTCCCTCTCAATGCGCCGTCCAACCGCCGTCGACGGTCAGGACTGCCCCGGTGACAAAACGCGCTTCATCGGAAGCGAGATACAGCGCGGCCTGCGCCACATCATCCGGTTGACCGAAGTCGCCCGTCAGCGGCTGCAGTTCGGGCAGCCGTGCGCGAATCGCCTGGTCCGATTGAGCGCGCTGGCTCATCGGCGTGGCGATCAACCCGGGGCAGATGACATTCGCGCGAATGCCGCGCGGCGCGTAATACGCTGCGATCGCGCGCGTCAGTGAAATGATGCCGCCTTTGCTGGCTGCATACGCATGTGTCGCAAAATCTTCATCGCCACCGACCAGCCCCAGGACCGAAGATAGATTCACGATGGAACCTGCGCCAACTTTCAGCATTTCAGGGATCGCGTACTTGCAGCCGAGGAAGGCGCTCTTCAGATTAAGATCGATCGTTCGATCCCAACCCTCTTCGGTACACTCGGCAGTCGGACCGTCGCCCCACCGCCGTCCGCTGCCGCCTGCGCCGTTGAAGATCACATCTAATCGATTGAAGCGCTGCACAATGTGTTGAATCGCGGCGGCGACTTGCTGCGACCGACTCATGTCGGCTTGCACCGCGATCGCTTCACCACCTGCGGCTTGAATCGATTGGGCTGCTTCTTCAGCGTGATCATGGTTGAGATCGATGATCGCGACGCGCGCCCCTTCGGCTGCAAAGCTCTGCGCGGTCGCCCGACCGATGCCACTGCCTCCGCCTGTCACGATCGCGATTTTATTCGCCAGTCGATCCGTCATGCGGCTCCGTTTCGTGCAGCGTGAACCACCGCGACCAAACGTCGCGCGTAGTCGGCGATCTCCTCAAAGCGGCCTTCGGCGATCAATTTTTTATCGACCAATTTGCCGCCGACCCCTAAACACGCCGCACCCGCTTGCAAATAGGCCGTTGCATTCTCAAGACTCACGCCGCCAGTCGGCATGATCCGCAGTTGAGGCAGCGGCGCACGCACGGCTTTGATGTACTCCGGCCCCACGCTCGATGCGGGAAACAGCTTTACAAAATCAGCGCCCCACTCCCACGCCTGCCACAATTCCGTCGGCGTGAGACCACCCAAGATCACCGGCACATTTGCTTGATGACCGATCTCAATCAGTTCCCGTTTGAGAATCGGCGCGACGAGGAAGCGCGCACCGGCTTGCACGGCTTGCTGCGCCATCTCGGCGGAGAGCACCGTGCCGGCACCAAACAAGACATCGTCGTAGCGCGGCGCTAGTGATTTCAAAGTATCGAGCGCGCCCGGTGTCGTCAGTGTAAACTCGATTGCGGTGATGCCGCTCGACCGCAGCGTCTCGGTGAGATCGGTCAGCGCGCTGGC
>JBGQGR010000046.1:0-10481 GCA_041497495.1 Anaerolineae bacterium
ACCAAAATTCGGTGGCGATCATTCAACCGGGTGTCGCTCAAGATTTGACGACGCCTTCACCCAGCGCCACAACGACTTCGGGCTTTAACGGCCTCGATCGTCCGACGGCCGGCAAATATTTGTTTATCCAATACTGGAATAAGGTGGATGGCACCGGCACACTGCCCGCACTCGCGATCGATTTTCCGGATTATCGATTCGATCCAAAAACCGGTACGTTATCGCCCTTCAACCCCAATCGATCGATCACGCTGGCCTCAACGGCTTTGGGCTTCATCGGGCACGGCACATCCCGATCGGGTGATGCCGGAACCGGCGCAGTCAGCAGCCTCGACACCATCGATCAGCTGCCCTACTCGATCGATGTGGCGATGTTCACCGGATCGATCAATCTGCAAGCCGGTCCTAATATGGAAGAAACGAAACCGGTGGGGCTTAAGATTTTGGCAGTGGCTGAAGACGGAACTATTTCGATCGAACTTGATAATCAGACCATCACGCTCGCGCCCGGACAAAGTTGGACGCAAACCGTTGAAGCTGGTGTCAATGAAGGTCAATACAAAGGTCTCTTGACCATGACCTCCACGCTGACCAATTACGGCTGGCAAGATCGATCGAAGATCAATATATCGAAATAAACCGCGAATGAAAATGCATGAAAATGATCCCGCCATCCAGCGGTTGCTTCAATCCAGCGATCCGTCGATTCGATACTTCACGCTAATCGATCTGACGGAAGTCCGATCAACTTTCGAAGTGGTGGACGGAGTCGACGCGGGCCGAATAAAATGATCACACTCAATGCACTGCGCGTGCTGAAGAGTTCGTAACGCAATGGGGGCGAAAATGACTCGCCCCGACATCACTCACCATGGAGGTGTATCATGAAGCGGAGATTGTTTGTTAGTTTTGGTTCGATCGTCGTAGTGCTGGCAACCGCCATCGGGCTGGCACAGGCCCGCGGTCTCACCGCGCTGCCCGCGCCAACGCCTCTGTCGCCGGCGGACAGCTCAACCATCGTTCACCCGAATTTTCAGTGGCAGGCTGTGAAAGGGGCGGACCACTACGACGTTCAGGTCGCGTCCGACGCCGGCTTCACCACCGTCATCTGGCAGGAGGACACGCACGATACGACGATCACCCCGATCCACAACCTGCCAAATGAATCGTTGTGGTGGCACGTCCGATCGGTCGACGCCGGCGACACTGCGTGGGCGTGGAGTGTTGACTGCAACTTCACCAAACAGATACCGGCCCCGCTGTTGACCAATCCGGCGAATGGAACAACCGTCATTACGCCGACGCTGCAATGGCAGAGCGTGGATGGAGCGGCCCAGTATCACATCGAGGTGGCCAGCGACATCGATTTTACCGTGATGCAGTGGCAGGAGGACACCTACGATCTCAATATCACGCCAAACAGCACACTGCCGAATGGCGGGTTATTCTGGCGTGTGCGTAGCCTGGATGCCGACGATCATCCGGGAGCATACAGCACGGTATACAGCTTTACCAAACAGATACCGGCTCCGATACTGATCAGCCCGGCGCACAGGTCGTCGATCATCACCCCCACGTTTCAGTGGCAGACGGTACCCGGCGCCACGTATTATCACATCGATGTGGCGAGCGACAGCGGCTTCACCGTAATGCAATGGCAGGAGAACACTTACGACCTCAATATGACGCCGATCGATTCGCTAATCAACGGCGTGCTGTATTGGCGCGTGCGAGGCATGGACACCGATGATCACCCTGGAACATTCAGCTCGGTATACAGCCTCACCAAGTACATTCCGGCACCCGTACTGGTCAGTCCGACCGACAGTGCCGTCATCACCATGCCGGTGTTGTCATGGCAAGCTGCGCCAGGCGCAGCCTACTATCATGTCGAGATCGCCTCCGATAGCGGCTTCACCACTATCGCCTGGGAGGACGATACTTACGATCTCACCATCACGCCCGAGGACGCCCTATCGCTGACGCAGTTCTGGTGGCGAGTTCGCGGCCGTGACGCAAATGATCACGATGGCACGCTCAGCTCGACTCGCACCTTCACGCTGACTAGCCCATCGGCCTGCAGCAACACCTCGCTGACACTGATCGGCCCAGGCAACGGCTCAACCATCTATACCGATCCGACGTTCCAGTGGAACTGCCGGCAAGCTGCAACATACTACCGAGTGAAAGTGTATCAGGACAGCACGCTGTATGACAACGTGAGAACTGAATACCCTAGATACACCGCGTTTTCGAATCCATCCTTCTATCGGGAGACCTATCCCAACGGCACCTATTCGTGGAAAGTTGAAGCATATACGAGTACGCTAATGACCACTAGCGATGTTTGGACATTCACCAAAGCGTCGAGCTTCGACCTCGTCGCTCCGGGGAATGGCGCCACACTGACTCGCGATCCTGTTTTCCAGTGGCAGCCGCTCGAAGGCGCAGAATACTATCGGGTGAAGGTCTATCGCAACGCGGTGCTGTACGACAATGTGCGCGTTGAGTACCTCACCTACACGCCGTACTCGAACGCCTCATATTACCGGGATACCTACCCCAACGACATCTACACGTGGAAAGTCGAGGCGTACAACGACGACAACGTCGTCATCGCCACCAGCCTCGCCACGCGAACATTTACCAAAGCGTCAGCATTCAATCTGCTCAACCCGGCAAACAGCGCCACGCTGACATGCGATCCCGTCTTCCAGTGGCAGCCGCTCGAAGGTGCGGTTTACTATCAGGTGAAGGTCTATCACAACACCGATTTGTACGACAGCGTGCGCGCTGAGCATTCCACTTACACGCCGTACTCGAACCCCTCTTATTATCGGGAAACATACCCCAACGATACGTACACCTGGAAAGTCGAGGCGTACAACGACGACAACGAAGTCATTACCACCAGTCTCACCACGCGAACATTTACCAAAGCGTCAGCGTTCAATCTGCTCAGCCCGCCGAATGGCGCAATCTTGAGCAGTGATCCCACCTTTCACTGGCAGCCGCTCGAAGGCGCAATGTACTATCGAGTAATCGTGCTCCACGATGCCGTGCTCTACGACAACGTCCGCACCGACCACCTGTGGTACACACCCTTCTCGAACTCGTCCTACTACCGAGAGACGTATCCCTACGACACATACACGTGGAAGATCGAGGCGTATGATAAGAATAACAATTTGATCACCACCAGCAGCAGCACGTGGATGTTTGGTGTCATACGCATGATCTATCTGCCGCTGGTGTTGAAGAACATGTAGCCGCTAGTCAATAGCTTGGCGAATATGGCCTAACCTTATTTAAGTGCCGGCAAAGTGATCAGCTGATCACTTTGCCGGCTAGGCGTGCTATACTTTCTGCATGCAATACTTCGTCCCGTCGGATGAAATTCCGCCGCTGAAAATTTTTTCGGATGCGTTCGCCTGTGTGCCGCCGAGCGTGGCCCGCGCCGCGATCGAAGCATACACGCAGCCAGGCGATGTGATTCTCGATCCATTCTGCGCGGGCATCAGCGTGATTCAAGCCGCAATCGAGCTTGATCGCAAGATCATCGCGGCTTCCTTCAACCCGATCAATCTGCTGGCGATCGAGGCAACTCTCTGGCCGATCGATCCGCGATCCGCGCTGACACATTTGGCCGATGCGCGCAAAGGTCCGGAGCGATTGCGCGATCACGTGCTGGAACTTTATCGCACGCGCTGCCCCATTTGCGAAAAAGAAGCCGTAGCGCTGTACTTGATCTGGGATAGAGAATCACGCACGCCCGTTGAGAAACGCGTGCGCTGCCAGACTTGCGGCGACAACACCGCCTCGATCGATGCGGACGATCAAGCGAACACGAAACACTTTGAGCCGCGCGGCTTGTCATTTTATCTGCTGCATGATCGCGTGATCGATCGGGCGCACGAAGATGCCGATCGGGTGGACGAAGTTTTAGATGCCTACACACCGCGCGCTCAATCAGCCATTGGTGACATCGTGTTGAAGTTCGAAGGCTTATCGGCAGCTGATCGATCTGCGCTGCGGCCTGCGCTCATTGCGACTTTAGAGGCTTGCACCTCATTGCATTCGATCGAAGAGATATCGCGCCGCATCTCCGGTCTCAAGCCGCCCGCGCAATTTGTCGAAAAGAATATCTGGATTGAGTTAGAAAATTTTTGCAGCGCGCTGGCGCCCATTCCCGCTGACTCTCAACCTCTCATTCGAAGAGAAACATCCATCGCTGCTTTGCTTTCAGCCGCCTCCGGCAGCGCGCTCCTGATTGCCGAGCCTGCGCGTGAAGCCGCCAAAATTATTCCAGCCACAGCCATTCAATTGATCTTGACTCATCCTCCGCTGCCGCGTCCAGGCTTTTGGGCATTGAGCACCACTTGGACGGCATGGTTGTGGGGCAAGCCGACTGCGAAGAGTATGCTGCCGCTTTTATCGCGCCGCCGTACCAGTTGGGATTGGCAGTGGCGCGCCATATCTGCCGCGCTGCATGTGATCAATCCTTTGCTCAAAGAAAATTCTCTCAGCGCCGTCGCATTTGCCAACGACGAAGCCGTGATGGAGAGCGTCGTATTGGCAGGCGCGGGCGCGAATCAGGTGATCGAGCATGTTGTCTGCGATCCACACGATGGCACGCGCGTCACCTGGCACGTGGGGCAAGCTGACAGCTTATCCTACGGGCGCGATCTTGAATCTTTGTCGATCGATATTCGCGACAGCGTGCGCGAGACCGCGCTCCACATCCTGCGCGATCGAGCCGAGCCGACCGATCGATTGGTGCTGCACGCCGGCGTCTATGCCGCATTGGGCCAGAGTGATGTGTTAGCGATCGTCGCGCATCTGCCGGAAGGCGATCAATCGCCCTTGGCTTTTATACGCGGGGTCGTTCAGTCGGCGTTGACATCACAAGATTCGCCGGTGATTGCGATCGATGAGCATTTGCGCTGGGCTCAGCCCACAACTTCGACGCCGTTCCGCTCGGCATTCGTTTCAGATGCCAAGCCGCTGGCTGATCGAGTTGAGGCGGTGGTGCTGGATCTGTTCTGCTCACAAGCTGCCTGGCGTGTCGATGATTTGCTCCTGGAAGTTTATCGTCGCTTCCCCGATCACCTCACCCCCGATCGAGCGCTGGTGGCAACCTGCATCGGATCCTACGCGAACGAGATCGAGACCGGCGAGGTGCGTTTAAGAGATGAAGATGCGGCTGAAAAACGCGAGGCTGAAATAAAGGAAGCGCGGCAGAGTTTAGAGAGTATCGGCAGGATGTTGGGGTTTGAGGTGAAGGGCGAGCCAGCAGAAGTGATTTGGCTTCAAGACAAGAATGCCGTTTACTCGTTCGTGATCAGCGCGTTGGCCGAGATCGATCCGATGCTGCGCGCAGAAACTGGAATCCTCACACTTCCCGGCGGGCGCGCCGCTTTGCTTCAATTCAAAATGAATCGCGATCCGCGTTTGCATGAATCACAATGGCAGACATTGAAATTCAGTTCGCTGCGGCATCTGTCCGATCACGCCGATCTCACTCTGGATGTGTTCACCCTCGCGTTGGGGCTTGAACCGCCGATCGAGCAAGAAGGGACGCAGATCAAGTTGTTATAGATGATTCCTTTTCAACTTTGACAAGATGATCTCAAACAGATGGTCAGCCTGTCATCCCTTCATTTTGTCATCCTTTCATTGATCGCGTGCTTCCGGTGGCTCAACATGAATGGTAATGTGATCGAGCTGGGCAAGTTCCACCCGCAGCTGTCGCTCGATCCGTTCGGCAACTAAGTGCGCCGCCACCACCGGCGATTCGCCGGGCAGGACGCAGTGCAGCGATATATCAACTCGATCCGGTGACGGACTACGCCGCAGAATAACGTGGTGGCAAGTGCCAACCCCCGCCACTTGATCGCCGAGGCGAATGATCGCCGCGCGCAGCGCCTCGGCATCACGCCCAATGATCGGACGGGTCGTATCACCCGGCTCCATCGGCTCGATGTGGGTCACGATCTCGGTGACCTGCGGCAGTTCGGCGCGCGCGCGCGCTTCCAACTGAGTGACCAACGCATGCGATTGCCCCAGCGAAAAATTGGAATTGACTTCCACGTCCACATCGACGAGATAACCCGTTGGAATCACATCGATATGCAAGTTATGCACGCCCAGCCCCAGTCCATCTGCAAGCGCGCGCAGGCGCACGGCGATAGTATCCCAGTCTGATAACGGCGCGTATTCGCCCGGTTCAATCTGCACGACGGCATCGACAAGTCCCGGAATTTTTTCCTGCAAGCGATGTTCCACTTCATCCGAAAGCGCATGCGCCTGCTCGGTCGCCATCGCCGGATCGACTTTGATGTGCAGATCGAGATGCACGTCGTCGCCACGGCCGCGGCTGCGGACTTTGGTCGCGAACCACACGCCCGGCACACTCAACGCGACATCTTCGACGACATGCGGATCGATCACGGCGCTGTCCGTCAAGACGTCCGATGTTTCGCGCACGATCTTCAGGGCGGCGCGTGCGACGTAGATCACAATGCCGATCGCCACGATCACGTCGAGCCAGCTCAGGCCGATCGACGATCCAATCAAACCGATCAAGGCGGACAGTGAGACAAAGATATTGATGCGCGTGCTGGTCGCATCGGCCAACAAGATGTCGCTCTTCAACTCGCGGCCGCGCCGGCCTTCATACCAAACCACAAATGTATTCAAGGGCATTGTCAACAAAATCAATAACAACGCTCCGGTGGTGACCACCGGCTGGCTGCCACTGCTCAAGCGCGTGAAGACATTTTGCAGAATTTCCCAACCGGCTAAGAGCATCAGCGCGGCGATACCAAAGGTGGCCACCGTCTCATACTTGCGATGGCCGTACGGATGATCGGGGTCGGGCGGATCGGATGCGGCGTAAATGCCGAGCAAGCCGATCACATTGGAGGCCGCATCGATCAGCGCGTTGAACGCATCGGCCAGCACGGCGATCGAGCCGGTGAGCGCACCGACGAAAAATTTGATCGCGGTGACGAGCAGGTTATGATCAGGATGCCGATCAAGACGCGCTTGACGGAGCGTTGATAATGTTGAGGATTCATCGGGACGATTATACGTGATCGATCGAGGGGTCGCAATGCGCTGAATGTAATTGGTCACTTGGATGGAATGACACTATAATGAAGAAACTTACTCACTCACCTTGCCCAGTGTCACAGCCGCGAAGGTCGAAGATGCTCGTTGCGAAGCGGAGAGTACGGGTGTCCAGCGATTTTGATCTGGGTTCCCGCACCTGCGGGCGGGAATGACCGGTGACTTACCCACAGGGAATCATACTGATGCAACACTCCGAAAGCAAATTCACCGCGATCGACGGTATTCAGATCTTCACCCAGCAATGGATCGCTGACAAGCCGATCGCCAATATCGTGATCGTGCACGGCTTGGGCGAGCACAGCGATCGCTACCAGAACTATGTGGACTACTTTGTGCCGCGTGGTTATTCGATCTACAGCTTTGAACTGCGCGGGCACGGTCGATCCGGCGGGGCGCGCGGTCACGTCGATCGTTTCGAGCAGTTCGCCGAAGACACCGATGAAGTTGTCACGCGGATCAAACAGCAGTCGAATCTGAAACTCTTTATGCTCGGCCACAGTTTAGGAGCGTTGATCGCGCTGACCTATGAGCTGCACCACGCCGATCGAGTGAATGGGATGATCTTGACGGGCACTGCGCTGCAAGACGCGCTTAAAATTCCACCGTTGACGCGTGCGATCGCACGCATACTCAGCCGCATCGCGCCGAAAATGAAATTCGATAACGGCGTGGTGACCGAGCGTTTATCGCATGATCCTAATGTGCATGATTATGATGCCGATCCATTGGTGCATCGCTGGGGCACGCCGCGCCTTGCCACCGAAGCGGACGCGATCCGCTTGTTCATCCAAGCGAATGCAGGCAATTGGAAAATTCCGGTGTTGATGCTGCACGGCGGCGACGATCGAATATGCTTGCTGGCAGCGGCGCAGGCTTTTCAACAACGCCTGCCCGCCGGCCTCAGTCAATTCAAAACTTACGACGGTTTTTATCATGAGATTCACAATGAGCCGGGTCGGGCAGAAGTCTTCCGCGATATTGAGGATTGGCTAAAAGAGAGAATTTGAAGTAAAATCTACCCAGACGCCTAGCAGTGAAAGGGGTGAGCCCAATGTTGTATTTGCCATCCGAGTCAGGTCAGGGCATTGTTGAATATGCATTGATTCTTGGCTTAGTAGCCATCACGGCGATCGTTATTCTGGCGCTGCTCGGTCCTGGAATCGGTAATGTCTTCTCCAATCTCTACGTCAATCTCTAACGAACTTTAATCAAGACCTCATAATGAAGCCGCTCTCGATCTGAGAGCGGCTTCATGTTTATTGATTCCTTACTGCCGGCCCTTCTCCCGACAACCTCAGCCTATGCAATCATTACTGAGAGTGAGCGGTTGTCGGGAGAGGGGAGTGAAGTAAGAGATCAGGCAGTATCATTGATCTTTCAGCATGCGCGCGTATGGACTTAAGCTAACCCGATCGTCCTTCTTCGAATTCCGATCGCGCCACTTATCCTTGAAGTCACTCAACTCTCGATTCAGCGTCATCCAATCCTGCACCCACAAGACTATTCCCAAGCCATCCGGCGTGAACATCAAGTTCGTCATCCAGAATTTCAGCCAGCGCAAGGACATGGGATAGCCGGTCAAGTCGACGACGAGCGCCGTTTGCCCCGCATATCTCCCCAGAAAGCGCGCCTCGCGCCGCGAAACTTTATCCTTGTTGAAAATTTCGAACAAGGCATTCGGCCGGGTGCCTTGCACACGCTTGTAAGAAAACACAATCAAATACAAAGGCGTTTGAATTTTGAAGTTCGTTTCGGTGCACTGCACGTAAGGAATCTGGCTGGCGATCATGCGGAACAAGAAAATCACAAAGGCAATCGAACCGATTGCTAACAGAATCCAATCGAATTGAGGCGGCCATTGGGGCAAGCGCGCGACCAGATCGGCTGGGCCTAAATACAGAAAAAGATACAAGCCCATGCAGGCGAAGAAGACGGCGAAGTACAGCGCGCGATTGCTGCGATATCTGTTACGGAAGAGCAATAAGACATGACGCTTGCCTTTATTCATAGTAGCCTTGTCTTGTCATTGCGAGCCGTCGGAGGCGGCGTGGCAATCTCAGTCTCGATCTGGAGATTGCTTCGTCGGCCTCATGGCCTCCTCGCAATGACGTGTCAACTTCTATTTCTCTGCTTTACAATAACTGCTCGATAATAATCGCAATGTTTTTGCAGCACACACCCGTCGCACAACGGACGCGGCGCTTTGCATACCTTGCGCCCGTGCTGAATGACATTCAGATGAAACGGATGATACCACTCTTGCGGCACGAGCGCTTCCAGAATTTCGTGAGCCTGATCGGCGGATGTCTTCGCTGGAATCAAACCCAAGCGGCCGGTTACTCGATGGATGTGCGTATCGACCGGAAACGCGGGCTTGCCCATCGCAAACAGCAGCACGATCGACGCGGTCTTCGGGCCGACACCGTCGAATGAAGTCAGCCACGCTTTCGCTTGATCAACCGGCCGGTCGCGCAGAAAGTCGATGTTGATCGATCCACGCTCTGCTGTAATGCGCTGCAGCACTTTTTGAATGCGCGGCCCCTTTTGATTGGCCAGTCCGGCGGGCCGGATCGCCGCGATGATTTTTTTGATCGGCGCATCGCGGACTTGTTCCCAAGTTGAATAAACTGATCGCAACGATCGATAGGCTTTATCGCGATTGAGATCGTTCGTGTTCTGACTAAGAATCGTGTTGATCAGTTCGTCCACCGGATCGATCGGCTGCCAGCCCTGATCGGGTACAGCGGAACCGATCGAGTTGACGGTACCCGCCCAAGCAGGCTTAATCGGCAGACCGTATTCTTTGATCAGCAGTCGATGGACGGATCGGACTTTCGCTTTGAGCGCGCGTGTGTTGGCCGACGTGGATTTCATTTTGCGGGATTATAGCATCGGTTTAACGAATGATCGACGCGATGCTAGACTCGTAGGACAAGTTGGCAACTTGTCTTTCGATCAGAAATTCTTCAACGCCAGTGGCAAGAAGATGTTGTAGTAGCTGTTGCTGCAGGTCAGGTAGGAGCAGTGCAGCACCTTCAGGTCGCCATGGGTGGCATCGTAGTAACTGATCAGTCCCCGCCCATCCGCGCCGATGGTGATGGACGTTTGCCAGCCAACATCGCCCGCGCTGTCCACGCTGGTCGCGGTGTTGCCGCCGTTGCAGGCCGCGTTGCCGCAGTGCAGCACCTTCAGGTCGCCATTGGTGACATCGTAGTAACTAATCAGCCCCCGCCCATCCGCGCCGATGGTGATGGAGGTGAGCCATCCGCCGACATCGCCCGCGCTGTCCACGGTGGTACTGATGTTGCCGCTGCTGCAGGCCGCGTTGCCGCAGTGCAGCACCTTCA
>JBGQGR010000047.1:0-10344 GCA_041497495.1 Anaerolineae bacterium
CCGATCGATCATCGCTGCGCTATCAAGTCTTCGACCGATATTCACAACTACTCAAAGCGCGATCGAACTCCCCAGCATTCGATCCGCACGGCGCGCAGCGCGTGATAGAATGTGGACACGCGATCTTCGCGGTCGTGAGAAACGAGCGCGTGCTGTGCCTGCACAACGTTTCGAATGAACGGCAAACGATCCCGATCGATCCGAACTGGCGCGGCACGGTAAATTTGATCGATGGCCGATCGATCGAGAGCAACAGCACCATCGATCTGGCGCCTTATCAAGTTTTGTGGTTGAAACAAAATGACTGAATTTCAATCGCCATTAAGTTCACGCCGCAGTTGAACTGCGGCGGCAGCATGCTTCGCACAACTACAGGCGCAACTGCGTAACATCAGATGACTGAATTTCAATCACCCTATTTGGACTTGCTCAAGAATCGAATCAACCTCACCCATATTCCATTCAGTGAGCGCGGCTCGCGGCTGCTGATCTTTCGCAGCGATCAGCATTTATCTGTGCGCATGGCCGAACGCTGGTTCAAAGTCGATCAGCAGCTGAGCGGCTATCGTCAGCGCCACCCGATCATCGACGAGTGGAAGTTCACCGACGACGACGGACAGCCACTCGACCTGGAGATCACTTCTCAGCCGCATCGACTCGATCTACAAACGCGCATCGGTACATTCACCTTGATCTTTCAGGATGCCGAAACTTTACTGCTCACATTGCCTGCAGCGAAGTGCGGGATCGATTTTTTAGCCAACGTCGATCAAGCGCGCACCGATCGGCGCGGCGGCGTGCTGGGCGTGACGGGCGACATTCGGCGCAACATCGCCTACACCACTAACGCGCCGATCACATTCAACTCGATCGATCTGAGCGGCGGCGAAACCAATCGGGTGCGGCTGCGATTCAAGCCAGTTGGCGGTGAAGCGTTGCTAATCAACATCACGCCGCGCCTCGGCTTCAATCGATATATCATCGATCCTGACCAAGCAATCGATCAAGCGGCCAAACGTTGGCATGCTTGGTTCGCCGCCGCGCCCGCGGTCGCCGAAGAATATCGCGCGCAGTATTACTACGCGTGGTGGATCATGCGCGCAGGTTTGATCTCGACGCGCTTTTATACCACACGCGAAGCGATGACGCCGTCCAAAATTTATTACGTGGGCGTGTGGCAGTGGGACGCGTACTTTCACGCGCTGGCGTATCGGCACGTCGATAAAAAATTGGCGCACGATCAACTGCGCATCGTGATCGATCATCAGCGCGCGGATGGCATGATCCCCGACGCGGTTCATGACGAAGGCACTGTCACCCGATTGTCTCATCCGATCGAAGGCGATGTGACCAAGCCGCCGCTGTTGGCCTGGGCAGCCTGGAAACTTTACGAATTGGATCACGATCGAGAATTTCTGGATGAGATCTACGAGCCGATCGTGCGCTGGAACAATTGGTGGTTCGAGCAGAACGACACGGACGGCGATGGATTGTGTGAATATCAACATCCGTATTCATCCGGCTTGGATGATAGTCCCTTGTGGGATGACGGCATGCCGGTCGAGGCACCCGATCTCAACACTTATCTATTCTTACAACTCGAAGCGTTATCAAAGATTGCGCGTGTCCTCGATCAAAAAGATGACGCGGAACGCTGGGCGGTGAAAGCCGCAGAGATGGCGGCACGCTTGATGCGCGGTATGTGGGATGAACAAAGCGGCTACTTCTGGGCGAATCGTATCGTCAGCCAACAGCATGTGCGCGTCAATGTGCGCACGCCATTCAATTTATTTCCGTTGATCACCGGCCGCTTGCCCAAATCGATCGTCGAGCGATTGATCGCGCATCTCACAAACGAGCATGAATTTTGGCCGCGCTATCCCGTGCCCACTGTGGCGCTCGACGATCCCAAGTTCGATCCGTTAACGATGTGGCGCGGTCCGACATGGGCCAATGTGAACTACTTGTTGATCGAAGGACTGCAGCGCAACGGCTACATCGATCTGGCGCGCGAACTGCGCCGCCGCACGCTGGATATGATCTGCCGACTCGATGACATCTACGAATACTATCAATCCGAAACGGGCGATGTTCCGCCGAAGGCTGCCTCGATCTTCGGTTGGTCGTCAGCGGTGTTCATCGATCTGGCGATTCAAGCGGCGCAAGAAAATAAATCACCACAATGAAAATCGCTTTGCTGCATTATGCTTCCCCGCCAACCGTCGGCGGCGTTGAATTGACTCTGAGGCATCACGCGCAGTTGATGATCGATGCGGGCTACGAAGTTTCGATCATCACGGGCAGCGGCGAACAGTTCGATGATCGCATTCCGGTTCAAGTCGTGCCGGAGATCGGTTCGCGCAATGCCGATGTGTTGAAAGTGAAGCAGCAGCTCGATGCGGGGCAAGTCACATCGGATTTTGAACAGCTAGGCGATCGGATGGCTGAGACGTTGAGGTCGTTGCTAAACGATGTCGATGTGCTGATCGCGCACAATGTTTTTACTTTGCACAAGAATTTGGCCTTGACCGCAGCGCTGCATGAATTAGTCTCCCCCTCTCCCGACGGCTCTGCGACTTCTCTCCGTTACGCTCATAGTGCAGTCGTCGGGAGAGGGGGATGGGGGGTGAGGAAAGTAATTGCCTGGCATCATGATCTGGCCTGGACGAACGATCTTTATCGATCGCAACTGCATGACGGTTATCCATGGGACTTACTGCGTGAAGCGTGGCCGAAGGTGCAGCATGTGACCGTTTCAAAGAGCAGGCAAGTTGAATTAGCCAAACTCTACCAAATCGATCCAAACTCGATCGAGGTGATTCCGCCCGGCGTTGATCCCGCTAACTTTTTTCGCTGGACTTCACTAACGCGTGAGTTAGTTACTAAACTCGATCTGTTAGCTGCTGATCTCATTTTGCTCCTGCCCGCACGCATCACGCAGCGCAAAAATATCGAGCGGGGGATTCGGGTCTTAGCGGAACTGCGGAAACAAACTCAACTCGACGCGCGATTGATCGTCAGCGGTCCGCCCGGCCCGCATAATCCGGCGAACGATGCGTATTTGCAAAGCCTACTGAACTTGCGGCGCGAACTGAAGATCGATCGCGCCGCGCATTTTCTGTATGAGTGCGGTCTGTCTGATCGATTGTTGATCCCGGATGAGACGCTGGCCGATTTACATACTTTAGCCGATGCGTTGTTCTTTCCAAGCCAACAGGAAGGCTTCGGTATTCCAATGCTTGAAGCGGGCTTGACGCGCCTGCCAATTTTTTGCGCCGACATTCCAGCGCTGCATGAAACGGGTCAAAACGATGTGCATTACTTTGCACCGGATGCAGATCCGATCGGGCTGGCACAGCTGATCGGGCGCGAGCTGATCTCGAATCGAGCGAGCCGTTTGCAGCGGCGTGTGCGGCGTGAATATTCGTGGCAGCGCATCTTCATCGATCGCATTGAACCGTTGTTAAGAGCTACGTAAGAGAAACGGGCTACGTCATGAAGCAGACATATCAAATCATGCTGCCGATCACTCAAGTCGATCGAGCGGAAATGTTGCTGCCGCTGGCGACGGCGTGGCTGCGTCAAATGAGCACACCGGCAAAAGGAACGCGGGGCGAGATCATATTGATCGGGGCAGTCACTGTGCCGAAAGATCAAAGCTTGAGCATCGGCGCGCAGAGCGCCCAAGGCTTGCGCGCGGTGATGAACTCCATCCGCAATCGATATACCGATCTACCGCTGCGCGTGAAAGCGACGGTGCAAGTCAGCTATGAGCCGTGGCAAGAAGTACTGCAAGCGATCCATGCGGAAGAACCGGATCTGATCTTGTTGGATTGGAACGGTGATCCCGCCGCATTGATCATGGGCGTGCCGCTGGCCGAAGTGTTGTCTGAAACGCCGTGCGAGTTGGCGCTCGTGCGGCCCACCGACTGGAACAAGATCGATCGCATCTTGCTGCCGATACGCGGCGGACCATACACCAAACTCGCGGTGAATTTTTCATTGGCCGTGGCCGAGATGACCGACGCGGAGATCACCGTGATGTATGCCAGTTCGCGAGGCAACCTCGATCAACCGTATGCGTCGTATCTGCCGCTGCTGCGCAACATCGATCGCATCAAGCGGCACATTACTATCGTCGGCGACGTGGTCGATGAAGTCTTGAGCCAAGCCGATCAACATGAATTGATCGTCATGGGCGCTTCATCGCGGCCCGGCAAGATCGGGCCGGAACCGTTAGGCCCGATCGCCAGCCGGATTGCGACTGAATCCTCGATCGGGTTGGTTCTACTCAAATCGCCGCGCGCCTTCATGCCGATCTCAACCCGGCCCAGCAGTGTGCCCAGTTCGGTGCCGGTGCTGGTCGATAAGTGGTTCGCCGAAAACACCTTCGATGCCAGCGAGTTCGACGACATCGATCGGCTGATCGATCTCAAACGCGCGCGCAATGTTTCGATCAGCTTGGCGCTGCCCGCATTGAATGAAGAAGCAACGGTGGGCAAAGTCATTCGCGTCATCCGCACTGCACTCATGCAGAAACATCCACTGTTGGATGAAATCGTCTTGATTGATTCCGGCTCCGACGATCGCACGCGAGAGATCGCCCGGCGTTTGGGTGTGCCGGTTTACATCCATCAGGAAATTTTGCCGGAGTGCGGCGCACGCACCGGCAAAGGTGAAGCATTGTGGAAAAGTTTGCACGTTACGCATGGCGATCTCATTGCCTGGATCGATACGGACATCGTCAATATTCATCCGCGTTTTGTGTATGGCGTCATCGGGCCGCTGCTGCACTCCGATCGAATTCAATTCGTCAAAGGTTTCTATCGCCGCCCACTCAAAGTCGGCGATAAGACACAGGCTGGTGGCGGCGGACGCGTTACGGAACTCGTCGCGCGGCCTTTAATCAATTTATTCTTTCCGGAATTGTCGGGCTTGATCCAACCGTTATCGGGTGAATACGCGGGCTGGCGCAGCGCGTTGGAACAAGTGCCCTTCTTTACCGGCTACGGCGTCGAGACCGGCTTGCTGATCGATCTGCATGAAAAATTCGGGCTGCGCGGCATCGCGCAAGTCGATCTGGAAGAGCGCGTGCATCACAATCAACCGCTGGACGCGCTCAGCCGCATGAGTTTTGCGATCATTCAAGTCATCGTCGCCCGCCTGGAAGATCGGCACAAGATCAATTTACTGGCAGAGATCAATCGGAACATGAAGATCGTGCGGCATGAGCCTGGCCGTTATTATCTCGATCTGGAAGAGATCGGCGATCTCCAGCGCCCGCCGATGATCCAGATCGATGAATACCGCCGCGCGCGATCCATTTCGTGAAGATCGCTGTTGAACCTTTACATTCCTTAGCGCGTAGCTTATTCAGCCATATTGTCGATTGACTGTCAGGAGTCTTGAATGCACAAATTTATTTTGATCATCACGCTTGTCTTAACGGCCTGTGCGCCGATCGTCACTCAGCCGATCGTGCCCACGCCCACTCGACCGCCCGTTTCCGGCCCGACGCCCACACCCGATCCCGCCTGGGCTGATCTCTCGCCCTATCGCGCAGCGATGCGGCCCGAATTCGCCAAAGATATCGATCAATTTTCGAATGCAACTCAATACAAGATCAATGTCTCGATCGCGCCCGATCTGGCCAGTTACAGTGGATCTCAGCAAGTGCACTACATCAATACTGAAACAACTGCTTTGGGGCAAATCTATTTCCGATTGTTCCCCAACACCCAATCGTACGGCGGGCAGATGACGATCACCTCGATCAAAATGAATGGCGCGTCGATCAATCCGATCAAGGAATTGGGCAATTCGGCCATGCGGATCGATCTGAGTTCGCCGCTTAACGTCGGCGACGCGGTGGATTTCGAGTTGAGCTATCAAACGATCGTGCCGACAACTTCCATCACCTACGGCTACGATCAATTTGGCCTGATCGATCACATCTTGGCGCTGCCGAACTTCTATCCGCAGATTCCCGCCTATGATGAAGAAGGCTGGAACGTGGAGATTGCACCTGGCGAAGGCGACGCCGTGTATAGCGACAGTGCGTTGTATCAAGTCAACATCACTGCGCCGATCGATCAGAAAGTGGCCGCGTCGGGCGTGTGTGATCAACCCGCACTGAACTACGCAGTGGGGCAAGTGTTGAGTAACGCCACCACCCAAACATTGAAGTGCATCAGCGGCCCGATGCGCGATTTCATGATCGGTATGAGCGCAAATTTCCAAATCGCTTCTGATCAGATCGACGGCATTCAAGTCAATTCATATTATTTGGCGCGGGATGCCGAAGCCGGACAAAACGGTCTGCGCACCGTCGTGAACTCGATCAAATCTTATGAGCAGCGCATTGGCGCGTATCCGTTCACCGAACTCGATCTCTTAGAGACACCCACGCAAGCCGGCGGCATTGAATATCCCGGCTTGATCGTCGTCGCCGAAGATCTGTATCGACAAGCGCGCAGCTTTCAAGAAGGCGCTACCGCGCATGAGGCGGCGCATCAATGGTGGTACAGTTTGGTCGGCAACGATCAAGTGGATGATCCGTGGCTGGATGAATCGCTGACGCAGTTCACTACTGCTCTATATTTTCTGGATGTGTATGGCCCACAAGGCATGCAAAGCGACATCAACTTGGATCTTGTGCAGCGCTACAATCGCGTGAAGGGCACCGAAGAAGACAAGCGCGCCGATCTGCCGGTAGCGAGCTACACGGATCGGCAGTATGGTGCGATTGTGTACGGCAAAGCGCCGCTGTTCTTTTACGCGCTGTGGCAGAAGATGGGCGACGCCCGATACAATGCCTTTATGCAGAATTATTTTCAAGCGAATCGATATGGCGTGGCGAAGGTCGATGATTTGTTGATGGCGATCGAAGCACAGCTGGACAAGACGACAGTCGATGAGCTGATGAAGCAGTGGATTACGACGCCATAACCTCCTCACCCCCCTGCCCCCTCTCCCAAAATAGAAAAGCAATTGCAATTTTGGGAGAGGGGCAGTAAATTCTTTTCATTTTTCATCTTTCATCCTTCATCCTTTGAATGAAGTATAATTCTCCGCATGAAGCAGCGATCCTCCGCACCCGATCTGTTCGATCACGCCGCGCAAGAAACGATCGCGCGCAGCCAGCCGTTGGCTGCACGGATGCGTCCGCGCTCGCTCGAAGAATACGTCGGGCAGGCTGAGATCGTCGGACAGAATCGCTTGCTGCGGCGTGCAATCGAATCGGACAAAATGTTCTCCTCAATCTTGTTATGGGGCCCGCCCGGCACCGGCAAGACCACGCTGGCGATGGTCATCGCCAACACGACCAAGAGTCACTTCGAACAAATCAATGCAGTCATGTCTGGCGTGGCCGACATACGCCGCATCGTCGAAGAAGCGCACGAGCGAATGAAACTGTATCGCCAGCGCACGATCCTGCTCATCGACGAGATTCATCGCTTCAACAAGGCGCAGCAGGATGCGCTGCTGCCCCACGTCGAGAACGGCACGCTCATTTTGATCGGCGCGACGACGGAGAATCCGTACTTCGAAGTCATCGGCCCGCTGGTCAGTCGATCGCGGGTGTTCCAGCTGAAGCCGCTGTCCGATGACAACGTGCGCGATTTGATCGATCGAGCGGTGCATGACCCCGATCGGGGTTACGGCCAACTCTCGATCGCGATCGATCCCGAGGCGATCGAACACCTCATCCGCGTGGCCGGCGGCGATGCCCGCAATGCGCTCAACGCGCTCGAACTGGCGATCGAGTCCACGCCGCTGAACAAGGAAAACAAAATTCATCTCACGCTTGAAGTCGCGCAGGAATCGATCCAGCGCCGCGCGATCTTGTACGACAAAGACGGTGACGCGCACTACGACACGATCAGCGCGTTCATCAAATCGGTGCGCGGTTCTGATCCGGACGCGGCGCTGTATTGGCTGGCGAAAATGTTATATGCGGGCGAAGATCCGCGTTTCATTTTGCGACGATTGTTGATCCTTGCGGGTGAAGACATCGGCATGGCTGACCCCATGGGTTTGGTCGTGGCGAATTCGGCCGCACAAGCGTTTGAATGGGTGGGTTTGCCCGAAGGTGTGTATCCAATCATCGAAGCAACGATCTACTTGTCGACCGCGCCGAAGAGCAATTCAGCGGGCGCATACTTCCGAGCGTTTAAGCAAGTGGAAGTGGAAGGCAAAGTCGATGTGCCTAAGCATTTGCAAGATACCAATCGCGATGCGAAAGCCCTCGGCCATGGCGAAGGCTATCAGTATCCGCATTCGTTTGATGGACATCACGTGCCGCAAAATTATTTGCCCGATGCAATCAAGGGCATGCGTTTTTACGATCCGAGCAATCAAGGCTATGAATCGCAAGTGCAAGATCGACTTGAGCGCTGGCGCAAGGCCGTGGAGGCCGCATTATCGATCGTGCCGCAGGCCGGGCCGGAAATCACCGAGCAGGAAATTATCAGCTTAAAAAAGAAAATCAAGTAGCAGGTTACAGCTTGCCATTGGCTGCCTGCAACCTGTTTACGTTCTTCTAACATACCTCTGATAAAATTTTTCTCGCCATATCGAACAAGGAGCAAGAAAAAATGTCCGCCGAATCGCATGAATTTAGGGCCGAGATTCAACAGCTGCTAAATATTTTAGTTCATTCGCTATACACCGATCGGGACATCTTTCTGCGCGAACTGATCTCCAACGCCTCCGACGCGCTGAGCCGTGTTCAATTTGAGATGCTGACCAACCGCGAGGTGCTTGATCACGACGAGGAGTTGGCGATCCACATCGACTACGATAAAGAAGCCAAAACATTCACGATTACTGATTCGGGTGTCGGCATGACGCGCGATGAGATCGTCGAGAATCTGGGAACGATCGCGCATTCCGGCGCTGCTGAATTTTTGAAACGAATGCAGGCTGAAAAGAAACTGGCGGACGTGATCGGCCAGTTCGGTGTGGGCTTTTATTCGGTCTACATGGTGGCTGATGAAGTGACGGTGATTTCTCGATCGTACCGGAAGGACGCGCAGGCCGTGCAGTGGGTATCGAAGGGTGACAATACGTACACGCTCGCCGAAGCGGAGAAGAACAATCGCGGCACGGAGATCATCGTGAAGTTGAAAGAAGATGCGCTTGAGTATGCGGATCAATACAAGATCGATCAAATCGTCAAGAAGCACAGCGACTTCGTGGCGTTCCCGATCCACGTCAAGGACAAAATCGCGAATCGACAGACCGCGTTGTGGCGGCAGTCGCCGCGCGAGGTGACGGACGATCAGTACAACGAGTTCTACCGCCAACTGACGCTCGATTTTGAGAAGCCGCTGCGGCACATTCACATGGTCGCCGACGTGCCGGTGGACCTGCACGCGATTTTGTACATTCCGAACAAGCGCGAGCCGGGCATCTTCAGCCTGCGCCGCGAAGACGGGCTGAAGTTGTATTCCAAGAAAATTTTAATTCAGGAATACTACAAAGATTTGCTGCCGAATTATTTTCGCTTCGTGCAGGGCGTGATCGATTCGGAAGATTTGCCGCTGAACGTCAGCCGCGAAGCCGTGCAAGCTAATCGGGCGATGGCAAAACTCAAATCGACGTTGACGCACAAAATCGCGAGTGAGCTCGACGAGCTGGGCGAGCAGGACGCGGCCAAGTACAACGCGTTTTGGAAAGAGTTTGGAGCGTTCATCAAGGAAGGCATTGCCACCGATGCTTCGAATCAGATCGAGTTGGCGAAGCTGCTGCGCTTCAAGACCAATCGCAGCGCCGATGAGCTGATCTCGCTTCAGCAGTACATCGATCGCAAGAAACCCGATCAGAATTCGATCTACACCATTTTGGGCGAAGACCTGCTGTCGATCGCGGGCAGCCCGCATCTCGATTACTTCAAGCAGCACGATCTGGAAGTGCTGTATCTTGTCGAGCCGATCGATAGCTTTATGATGCTGACGCTCAAGGAATTTGCGGGCCGGAAGTTGCAAAGCGTTGCAGATGCCAACCTGTCTTTGCCGAAGTCCGATCAGCCGGCCGAATCGAAAGTGGACAACGACGTTTATGCTCAATTAGTGGCGCGGATCAAAAACACGCTCGGCGACAAAATTACCGAAGTCCGCGAGTCCAAAGTTTTAACCGAGAGTCCGTGCCGGCTGGTCTCACCCGACGAGTCAACCGATCAAGATATGCAGCGGGTGAAGCGGATGCTCGGTCAAGACTACGAGATTCCCAAAAAGATCATGGAGATCAATCGGGGACATCAATTGATCGCGGATATGGGCTCGCTCGCCAAGTCCGGATCGAACGACGCGCTGCTCGATGCGTACTGGCATCACACCGATC
>JBGQGR010000048.1:0-10253 GCA_041497495.1 Anaerolineae bacterium
GTTGGCTGTGAACATACCAGAACACGAACCACATGAAGGACATGCAAATTTTTCCAAAATCGACAAACGCTGCTCGTCAATCTTCCCCGCTGAAAATGCGCCCACGCCCTCGAACACAGAGATCAAGTCAATCGCTTCGCCGTCGGGTGTCCGGCCGGCAGCCATCGGGCCGCCTGAGACGAAGATGCTGGGAATGTTCACGCGCATAGCCGCTAGCAACATGCCAGGCACAATTTTGTCGCAGTTTGGGATGCAGACCATCGCATCAAAGCGATGAGCCTCAATCATCGTTTCAACGCAATCAGCGATCAACTCCCGTGAAGGCAGTGAGTACTTCATCCCCACGTGGCCCATCGCGATGCCATCATCCACACCGATGGTATTGAATTCAAACGGTATTCCGCCCGCGGCACGGACAGCCTCTTTTATCAACTTGCCAAAATCCTGCAAGTGAACGTGGCCTGGCACAATATCAACATATGAATTGACGATGGCTACAAACGGTTTCTCGAAATCGCCGTCTTGCAGCCCTGTGGCGCGCAACAACGCACGATGTGGCGCTTTGTCGTACCCTTTCTTGACGGTATCTGATCGCATGGCTCTTTTCCTCCAGTAGGTAAAATAAAAGAGCCGCCCCCAGTGGTTGGGGGCGGCTCTTTTATTACAGTAGATCGGGTGAGTTTATTTCGCTCTCACCGTTGCCATCCCAACCACAAATTGGCCCTTAATAATAAGGACCGAAATAAGCAGGACGGTAAGGGAGAGCGCGAAAGTTGGGTTCATGGTTTGACTCAAAGTTTGCTGGATTATATAGACTTTCGGAAATAAGTCAAGCGGCAGTTTAGCCCCGATCGGAAACGGAAAATTTTTCTAAGGTTTGAAGCGCGGATATGACCCGAGCACTCGCAGCATCTGTGCATATTCGCCCAGGTGATCCAACGCTTTGCGGACAGTGTCTTCGTATGTTGCGCCGATAAAGTCAATGTAAAAAAGATATTCCCAAGGACTGCCGGCCAGCGGCCGTGATTCGATTTTTGTCAGATCGAGATCCCGCAAGGCGAAAACACTCAAGGCTTTGAACAATGCGCCCGGTTCGTTCTTGAGCGTAAACACAATCGACGTTTTCGCTTCGCCATTTGGAATCATCGAGTCAGGTTGAATGGCCAGAAACCGCGTGTAATTTTCGGGGTTATCTTCGATCCCCTCTTCGAGAATCTGCATCCCGTACAATTCTGCTGCACGGCGTGAGGCGATGGCCGCGGTATCGCGCGCGCCTGAGGCTTTGAGCATTTTTACGCTGCCCGCTGTATCGTATACTTGCTCCGCTTTGATTCCGCGACTTCGCAAATAACGCGCGCACTGTTCCAGCGCCTGCGGATGGCTAATCGCCTTTTTGATATCTTCCTTTTTCGCATCAGGCATACCAATCAGGCAATGTTGCACGCGCAGGAAATACTCTCCCACAATATGCAAGTTATGACGCAGGAGTAAATCATAATTCTGGTGAATGCTCCCCGCGAGTGAATTTTCAATTGGAATTAATGCTGACTTACACGCGCCGGAGATGACTGCTTCGAAAACCGCGTCAAAGGACTCGCAAGCTTGAGGCTCAGCTTGTCCGAAATAATTGAAAACCGCTTGTTCACTATATGCGCCGGGTTCACCTTGGAATGCTATCTTCATTAGAATCCTCCTCACGATTGGCTCGATGGTCAAGCGTCACGCGGCTTTTGATCCACGACTTTTGATTATTGTCTTTCAGCCCACGCCGCAATCTTCCTAAAGCCGGCTTCGACTTCTTCGTCCGAGGCCGCGATCGTCATACGGACAAATCCTTCGCCCTCTGCGCCAAACGCAGAGCCCGGTACAAGTCCCACGCCGGCTTCTTCGAGAATCCGCTCGCAGATTTCAACCGACGGCATCTTCAACGGACGAAGATCAAGGAAAAAATAAAATGCGCCTTGCGGCGGTGTGACTAGAACTTTTTCGTTTTCGAGTTCACGCGCGATCCGCAATACCAACTCACGGCGACGCGCGTACGCGGCGCGCATGCTTGCTGTAGCTTCTTGAATGACCGGATCCGTCAGCGCGAAGGCGGCCGCCTTTTGGATAAAGGGAGCAACACATGTAATCGAGTTTTGTCCCGCTTTCAAGGCGTTGTCAATCACGCGCGCAGGCGCGGCGAGGAAGCCCACGCGCCAGCCTGTCATCGCATAGGATTTGGACAAACTATTCACGATCAATGTCCACTCCTTTGAACCTTCAATGGCCGCGGCAGAAGTGGGTCGTTCACCGTAATGCAAACTGCCATACACTTCATCGCTGACCACCCACAAGTCATGCTGTGCGGCGAAGTCTTGTAGTCTCTGCAAATACTCGCGGGTGGGGTAGGCGCCTGTCGGGTTGGCTGGATAGTTCAACACCATGACGCGCGTCTTTGGAGTCAAGGCCCTTTCCCAAGATTCAAAAAATGGGATGAATCCATTTTCTGCAGGCGCGGGTATGCGGATGACGGTTCCGCGCAACATGATCGCCATGTTGGAATGAGTCGCCCAAGATGGATCTGGAATCAATACCTCGTCTCCAGGATTCAAAATGGATTGCAGGGCAGTGTAATACGCGTGAATGCCTCCGTGCGTAATGAGGATTTCAGACGTGGGATCGTAAGAGAGGCCTTCGTCGCGGGTCAATTTTTTTGCAACAGCTGATAACAGGTCCGTCATGCCGCGAGAGGCTCCGTAATGCGTCAATCCACTTTGCATCGCCTTGAGAGCAGCCTCGACAATCGCGGGATGAGTCCCAAAATCCGGGTCACCCGCCTGCAACCCAACAAGCTGGTGTCCACTGGCTTTCATCGCGTTGATGCGATCTGACAGCGCAACAGTGGCGGATTGGCGAATGAGTTCAAATTGCTGGTTGAGATTCATAGAAAAACCTTTTGGTAAAATTTCCGAATTATACACTATTGACAGCATAAAACCCGAGTGGTATAGTTGCGCCCAATGATGAGCCAGCCCTGCTTCGGTACGATGACCATGACTGCCACCTCTCGGAGACTCCGTGAGGCGTTTGCGATTGGTCCAACGTAACTGAAGTTCAGGTTATATCAAGACCCAGAGCGCCTCACGGAAACGTGGGGCGTTTTGTTTATTCTGACTACGCTCAAAAGGAAAAAACACCATGCCAGAGTCACCGAAAACTCTCGTGATGAAATTCGGCGGGACATCGGTCGGAAGTGCCCAAGCGATCGGGAAGGCCGCACAGATCGTAAAGGACGCGCGGGAAGAATGGCCGCGCGTGGTGGTGGTTACTTCGGCGATTTCTGGCACGACCGATCTTCTGCTCGATAGCGCAACGCAAGCCGCGAAAGGGAATTTGCAAATCTTGATAGCTGTCGAGAAATCCTTGCTTGCAGATCACGAAAAGATCATTGACGCGCAAGTGACCAATGCCGAACGCCGGGCAGAGTTGAAGGAAAAAATCAAAACGTTCATCAGCGAGCTCGGCAATCTGTGCCGCGCGATTGCCGTGCTGGGGGAAGCCAGCCCGCGGGCGTTGGATGCGGTCGCTTCGTTGGGGGAGCGGATGAGTGTGTATGTTTTGGCCGGGGTGATCGAGTCGCAGGGTGTTTCGGCGCAGGTAATTGAGTCAACTGAAGTGATTGTCACCGACGCGCATTTTCAGAACGCGCACCCGGATTTTGACGTGACGCGCGAACGCACGCGCGCGAAGTTGCAGCCAATTCTCGAGAAGAATACCGTGCCCGTCATCACGGGTTTTATCGGCGCGACGCCTGATGGGATCGTCACCACGCTTGGACGCGGTGGCAGCGATTATTCGGCCGCGATTCTCGGCGCGGTCCTGCCTGCCAGTGAAGTCTGGATTTGGACAGACGTGGACGGTATCATGACGGCTGACCCGCGTATCGTGAAAGAGGCGCGTACGCTAGCCGAGATCACTTATAACGAAGTGGCCGAACTCGCTTATTACGGCGCAAAGGTCTTGCACCCCAAAACGATTCGCCCGATCGTGGAGGCAGGCATTGGGCTTCGCATCTGCAACACGTTCAATCCGTCGCATCCCGGCACGCGGCTAATCGCGAATACCCCGGTGAATGGAAAACCGCCTAACGGCGGACAAGTCGTCAAAGCCGTGACCGCCATTCGCCAACAACGATTGGTGACGATTGAAGGACGCGGCATGCTGGGCGTGCCGGGCGTAGCCGCGCGTGCGTTCTCGGCGGTTGCAGCTACCGGCACGAGTGTTCCGTTGATTACCCAGGCCTCTTCTGAACAAACAATTTGTTTTGCAGTGCCCAGCGAAACCGCTGCGCCGATTGTCTCTGCTCTGCAAAATGTGTTCGCCAGCGAAATCGAAGACGAAGACATCGATCGGGTGTGGATGACGGACGATGTTTCGATCATCACCGTGGTGGGTGTGGGAATGCGTCACACACCGGGCGTCGCCGGCCAGGTCTTTTCACAACTCGGAAAAAACAACACCAACATTCTGGCCATCGCCCAAGGCTCATCGGAAGTGTCCATCAGCATGGTCGTAGACGCGTACGATACGGAAGCCGCAGTGAAAGCTGTGCATGACTTGATTGTGAAGCAGTGAAATCGGTGATCGAGTAACCCCGATCAGTTTTCCCTGCGCCGAACGTTGGAGGGTATACAAAGGGCGCATCGAAACCGCCACCTGCTCGAACATCGGTATCTAAATCAAACAGGAGTCAGCATGAAACAAATCCCCGTAGCCGTCCTTGGTGCGACAGGTTCCGTTGGTCAGCGCTTCGTTTCTTTGCTTGATAATCATCCGTGGTTCAAAATCGTCGCGCTTGCAGCATCGGATCGCTCCATTGGACAAGTCTATTCAAAAGCCTGTCGCTGGGTTTTGGCCGAGCCGCTGCCGGATTGGGCGCGTGAGATGGTCGTTGTGCCAGCTGCGCCCCAAGCCATAGACGCTAAAGTCGTTTTCTCCGCGCTGCCGACCGACCTTGCCAGAGACATCGAGCCGCAATTCGCCCAAGCCGGCTTCGCCGTGTGTTCGAATGCATCAGCGTACCGCCGTGCGAACGATGTGCCTCTGCTCCTGCCCGAAGTCAATGCGGACCACATCGCCCTTGTGCCGGAACAACGCAGGTTCCGCGGCTGGAGCGGATGCATCATCACCAATCCGAATTGCACCAGCACGGGATTAACCGTCGTGCTCAAAGCTCTCGATGATTCTTTTGGAGTTAAAAAAGTTTTCGCGGTATCGTTGCAGGCACTGTCTGGCGCAGGCTATCCCGGCGTCTCCTCGATGGACATCAACGACAATGTCATCCCGTTTATCGGCGGCGAAGAAGACAAGGTCGAATGGGAGCCGCGCAAGATGCTCGGCAAATTAATTAACGATCAAATTCAATTAGCGGATATTATATTTTCAGCGCACGCGAATCGCGTCGCGGTCATCGACGGTCATACCGTGTGTGTGAGTGTGGAATTTTCGAATACAGTCGCTCCCGCAGACGCAGTCCGCGCAATGAGCAGTTACCACGCCCCGGCTTCTGCGCGTGACCTGCCCTCCGCGCCGAAACCTGTCATTGTCCTCCGCGATGAATTGGATCGCCCACAACCGCGCCTCGACCGCATGACCGGCGGCGGCATGACGACCGTGGTTGGCCGCGTCCGACCCGATCCAATGTTTCATTTGAAGTTCGTCGTCCTCTCGCACAATACGATTCGCGGTGCAGCCGGCGGCTCCATTTACAATGCAGAACTGCTCGTAAACGAAGGTTTGTTATAGATCAACGGATGTTCCTGGATCAAATCTTTCAAGACAAATTTGTGGAAGCGCGCGTTTGAAGTCTAGTGAAAATGAAGAACTCCGCTTCGATTTTCCTCTTTTGATATACTTGCCCCCAGCATGGATCTATCCAAGTCATTCACCTACTTGGTCAAGTCATCTCGGAACTCGAGGCAGTTGAGGGTGGCCTGACGAGTGCCAGCGTTGGAAAGCCTGGCGAGCTAAGATTGTGTGACATTGTTATACGGCTGGAGATCGTGAAAGGCAAATTTAAAGATCACCGGGTTCGTAAATGGTATTTTGGTCTAGCGACTTCGGTTATCAGCCCTTTCATCACTACCAAGCGGCACGATGAGGAGTTGAACAATTTAATCCCTGCGGATGTATAATTTGGCCGGGCGAAGGAGGTCTTAACTCAACGAGACGCAATCAAACAGCAGACGTTACAGGCGAGACGCTTACAGTCTCTGCCCGTCGCAGCAGTCTAATCCAAACCCAGGCCGCAAAAGTGTCTCTTAGTTTTGAGCGCAAAATTGTCTCACGAATGCTGAACCCCTACAGCAAACTTTTTAGCGCGCGATTCTTAAGAGACAACTCCGCGACTAACTGTTTGAGTTGCTCCAATTCATTGCGCATTTGGCTGACGTCCTGGCTATCCGCCTGTTGCTGCGCGTCGCCGATCAGCCACTGCTTACCGGCTTCGAGAAACTCTTTGCTCCAGCGATAGTACAGATTTGACGGGAGGCCTTCACGGCGGCATTATGCGCGCACGCTACTCTCACCGCGCAGGCCTTCTAGGACATTTCGGACTTTCTCTTCGGCGGAATATTTCTTCCGCGTGACCCGGCGGAGCTGCCCGACGGTCGCGGTGACGGATTCAGTTGAGTCGGCCGTGATAGCTCCTTGGTCTGGTTATACCAGCTGGTGGCCGAAAAGTGTCTCTTAGCAACAGGCCTTTTTTGTTCCATTTTGCCTGACGACATACATCGCCGCAGACTTCGGATACTTGGCGTGGCTATGCCGCATTCGTGGAAGACCTGATCGGTGACGATCCCACGATCGATCAACCAGGCGAGCTGGCTGACGACGCGAACCCGGACAGCCTCAATCTTATTCGCTGTGTGCTCGACAATCCTGACACCGCACGTCGTGATCGAACCGCGCTGCGTGCATTTAAGACGTGTTGCGCGGCTTGGTGCTGGCGTATGGACAAAGTGTGTTTGGCCTCAAGCGGTTTGTGGCAACCACCTCGACCGACAATGATCGGTCAGTCCAGCTGCTTGAGAAGTTAGGCTTCACCTTTGAGAAAATGGTCCAGCTGCCGAATGATAGCGAAGCAGCCAGGTTCAACGCCGATCCTGAGATTCAAGCCTTGCTGGTCGAGATCAAAGCCGACGACGGCTCGATGAATCAGTTCTTTGGGCCGTATTCGACTGGCAAAGCGGCTTCGCTCAAAGCGCATGAGTTCGATCGGCTGGCGCTGGGCAAGCGCGGTCAGCCCTATGAGAAATTGGATCAACTGAGGATCGATTTGTTGTTGGGCGTGCGCTAACGCGTTGTCCTCCTTTTGGATTAGAGCTACGGTGTTGGCAGGCGCGCGCTAACACCGTTGTTCCGGAGGATTCTTACGCCGAGGAGTTGTCATGACCTATCTATTAGGTATCGATGTTTCAACCACCGGCGCGAAAGCCTTACTCATTGACGAGCAGGGTAAAGTCGTTGCCAGCCATACCACCGAGTATCCGCTCTCGACCCCCAAGCCATTATGGTCGGAGCAGAATCCAGCCGATTGGTGGCAGGGCGCGTGTGAAAGCATCAAAGCGGCGTTGAGCGAGGCGGGTCTAGCGGGTGAGGCAGTAAGTGCCGTGGGCCTCACCGGGCAAATGCATGGCCTGGTTATGCTGGATAAGGCCGATCAAGTTTTGCGCCCCGCGATTTTATGGAACGATCAACGCACCGGCGCACAGTGTGTCGAGATTACCGAGAAAGTCGGTGGCCTCGATCGGTTGTTGCAGCTCACCGGCAATCAGGTACTGCCCGGCTTCACTGCGCCCAAGATCGTCTGGGTTCGCGAGAATGAGCCGAGTGTTTATGAACGCGCTAGGCACATACTCCTGCCCAAGGACTATGTGCGTTTTTGTTTGACGGGCGAGTATGCCACCGAAGTTTCAGATGCATCGGGCATGTCGCTGCTGGATGTGGCAAATCGGCGCTGGTCAAAGGAGATGCTGCAAGCACTTGATATTCCCGAGTCGTGGCTGCCGATCTGTACCGAATCAGATCAAGTCTCAGGCCGCATCAGTGCCTCGGCGGCGCAGGCGACGGGCCTGAAAGCAGGCATGCCAGTGGTAGGCGGTGGCGGCGATCAAGCAGCACAAGCGGTGGGCAGCGGCATCGTCAAGGCGGGTGTCATCTCCGTTACTTCCGGCACATCGGGTGTCGTGTTTGCGCATTCGGAAAAATACGCCTTCGAGCCACAAGGTCGATTGCACGCGTTCTGCCACGCGGTTCCAGGCAAATGGCACTTCATGGGCGTGATGTTATCAGCCGGTGGATCGTTCCGCTGGCTGCGTGATAGCATCGGCGATGTTGAGAAAGCCGCCGCATCTCTGAGCGGCGATGATCCGTATAATCTATTGACACGTGAAGCGGCACTCGCGCCGGTAGGCAGTGAAGGTTTGCTCTTCCTGCCGTATCTGACCGGCGAGCGCACACCCTATCCTGATCCTGAAGCGCGCGGCGCATTTGTGGGTTTGACATTGCGGCATACGAAGCGGCATCTGATCCGATCGGTGTTGGAAGGTGTCTCCTTCGGCTTGCGAGACAGCCTTGAGTTGATCAAAGGTCTGGGTGTGCCGATCGAGCAAGTGCGGGCTTCCGGCGGTGGTGCGCGCAGTCCGCTGTGGCGGCAGATTCAGGCGGATGTGTTTGGCGCCGAACTCGTGCTCGTGAATGTGACTGAAGGTGCGGCGTATGGCGCGGCTTTGTTAGCCGGAGTTGGCGGCGGCACTTACCGCAGTGTAGAAGAAGCGGTGGCGGCTACGATCAAAGTGACCGATCGCACTGCGCCTATGCCCGAAAATGCGAAGAAATACGAAGCGTTGTACCCGGTCTATCGCAGTCTGTATCCGGCGCTGCGCGTCACCTTTCACGCTCTGACGGATTAACACCGTGGTAAATTCTTCACTCACACACAACTCTTCACGACGATATCGCACCGGCGATCAAAACTGGATCCGCGAACACAACTTATCGATCGTGCTGAACTACATCTGGGAAGCGGGCGGGCCGATTGCGCGGGCAGGGTTGACCGAGATCAGCGGCCTCAACAAAAGCACGATCGGCAGCCTCCTGACCAAGTTGCAAGCCTGGGGCTACATCAAAGATACCGGCACGTCGAGTGTCGGTCCGGGCCGGCGAGGTGTGATGATCGATATCAATCCTGGATGGTGGTTACAAAGTAAGTGATGGAAAGGCATCAGGCTTAGCAGTAGGCATTTGGCCCACCAGGCGAGGGTAGAAAGTGCTTGTTTTGCCACGATTTTTGCGGGTGGCACTCTTCCATGTAGAACCCTGTCATTCAGCCTGACCCATCTATCACTTACTACTTAACCACTACCTACCGAATAGGCTACTAACCTGGAGGCTGCAGCTATGAACGACCACGACAGGCGCCAACCGCTGCGTATCATCAACAGCGTTGCGCCGATTCGCGTCTGTGATAACGGCGGTTGGACCGACACCTGGTTTGCCGGGCACGGCAAGATCTTTAATATCGGCGTCTACCCGTATGCCGAAGTGCAGATCGAAGTCTTTCCGCGTGACGGCCAGGCTGAGTCCGAGCGCATCATTATTTTCGCCGAGAACTATGGTGAGCGCTACGCCGTGCGGCCCGAAACCGGTGTGTGGGATCGACATCCCTTGCTTGAGGCCGCGATCGACCGGATGGGAGTGCCCCGCGACCTGGCGATTCAGGTTACGATTTTTTCGGAAGCGCCCGCCGGAGCTTCGACGGGCACATCGGCGGCAGTGACGGTGGCGCTGGTCGGTGCGCTGGATTGCCTATCACCTGGACGGCTCACGGCCCATGAGGCGGCGTACATGGCGCATTCGATCGAAGTCGATTCACTCAAGCGGCAGAGCGGCATTCAAGATCAACTCTGCTCAGCTTACGGTGGTATCAACTACATGGAGATGTTTGAGTATCCGCATGCCTCGGTGTCGCAGATTGAAGTGCCCAATTCGGTCTGGTGGGAACTGGAGCGGCGACTGGTGCTGATCTATCTGGGTAAGTCGCATGATTCGTCCAGCGTCCACGAGAAAGTGATTGTGGGTCTTGAAAACGCGGGCGGCGATTGCCAGCAGCTGACCGACTTACGCGCAACCGCCGAGCGATCTCGAGACGCTGTCTACTCCGGAGATTTTGCGGCGTTGGGTCGCGCGATGACGGCCAACACGGAGGCGCA
>JBGQGR010000049.1:0-10166 GCA_041497495.1 Anaerolineae bacterium
GTGTGTCGCGCCGTACTCGACCGATCAGATCAAGCCCGCTCATGCCCGGCATGCGCAGATCGGTCACGACAAGATCATACGGCCTGCGCGCCAGCGCGCTCAACGCGTCTTCAGCTGAATACGCTTGCGCCACCACGTAATCTGATCCGAGTGATTCGAGGCTCTCTTTGAGGGTATAGCCGACTTTGGGCTCATCGTCGACGATCAAAATGTTTTTAGCGGTCATCGGTGCTCCCAAGTTAGGATAGCACGGAACAATCCGCCGACGCGTTTCCGTCCCGTTACGGTTTTATAACGCGGGAAGGTGGGTGTTGGAAGTTAGAAGTTGGAGTTTAGAGGTTGTGGATGATGGAGAATGGCTTCGAGGCACTGCGCAGAGCCTCGAATCGTAACTCATCAGAGATGAGAGACTGAGATTAACCAGCATCGCTCGCCGCAAACAAATACCCCACACCGCGCACGTTAAGGACGTGCTGAGGCTGATCGGGGTCCGGCTCGATCTTCTGGCGCAAGCGTCGAATGTGAACCCGGACGATCGCGCGTGCTTCGTGCTCATCGGCTTCGTAACCCTGCACCGCAGCAACCAGCTCGCGGGGCGAGATGACTTGATCGGGATGGTTCATTAAATAGGCGAGCATCTTGAATTCAGTTAAAGTCAAATCAAGCACATGATCTTGCGAAGAGGCCACATGCCGCTGGAGATCGAGCGTGATTCCTCGGGCGCGCAGATACCGATCGGATTGACTGGCAGCCTCGGCCTGCGTGACGGGTGTTTGCAATTCGCTGATCGCACGCTGCATCAATCCAACTAAATCGCGCTGGCGCAGCATCTGGGCGTGATGGCTTAAGCCGCGCTGGACACTAGCGATAATGTCGGACACCGCTGCGGGCTTCAGCAAGTAATCGAATGCACCGCGCCGCATGGCGGCAATTGCCGATTCCAATGTGCCGTGCGCGGTCAACATGATGATGACCGTATCCGGCGCGATCTGCTTGGCGGTCTCGGTCGTCTGCAACCCGTCCATGCCTTTCATCTTTAGATCGAGCAGCATCAGATCGATCGGCGTTTCGCGCAAAACCGCCAGTGCCTCTTCGCCGCTTTCGGCCAGCGCGACTTGGAAGCCCTCCAGCGTCAAGATTTCTTCCAGCGATTCGCGCGTGGCGCGCTCATCGTCAACGATGAGGAGGTGCGGAATAGAGTTCGATAATAAGTTCATCGTTGTGTCTGGCTGTAAGCTGCTTTTTGTTCAACCGCAGTTGCCCTGCGGTGATATATGAGGCGGCAGTTCAACTGCCACCTCAACATCAATTAAAGATCGTCAATGACGCCGATGGGCAGCGACACGCTGAAAGTTGTGCCTTCACCTGGCACGCCATTTACGTCGATGCGGCCGCCATGCCGTTGGATGATACCATAACTGACCGACAAGCCCAATCCAGTACCGGTCGCTTTTGTAGTATAAAACGGTTCGAAAATTTTGGCGACATCTTCAGGATTGACGCCCGGTCCAGTGTCTTGAATGGCGACGTTCAGCCAATCGTCACTGGCCGAAGTAGTGATGGTGAGATCGCCGCCGTCGGGCATGGCTTCGATCGCGTTGATGATCAAATTCAACCAGACCTGCGTCAGCTGATCGGGCACAGCGGCAATTTCCGGCAAGTTGTTTGTCAAATTTTTGTGGACGTTGATCGATCCTTGTTCAAATTGTTTGCTCGATAACGCCAACACATTTTCGATGAGATCATTGACGCGCGTCAGGGCCGATCGGCCTTTCGACGGCCGATAGAATTCGAGCGTGCGCTGTACCAGCGTGATCAAGCGTTCCACTTCTTCCTGCGCCATCACCAAATAGTGCTGCTTCTTTTCTTCAGTCAGCGGCCGATTAATCGCCAAATGCAGACAGTTGTGAATGGCCTGCAATGGATTGTTGATCTCGTGCGCGATCGAGGCGGCTAAGCGGCCCGTGGCGGCTAACTTTTCGGCTTGCACTAACTGGGCTTGCGATCGTTCGAGTTCTTTGGCGAAGTCGGCCAACTCGCCGTACAAGCGCGCATTCTCCGCCGCAATAGCGACGGCGGCCGCCAGAAATTGCAGCATCTCCAAATCGTCGCTGGTGTATGCGCCTTCGAGTTTGTTGATGACGACGATCGCGCCTACCGCGCGGCTCTTGACGATCATCGGCACAGCCAGGATGTTGCGCAGCACTAGCGTCGTCGATCGGCTGGCATCCGTCGATCCACCGCCATGCAGTTTCGATTTGAGCGGGACTTCGTTGAGAATCAGCGGCTCACGCGAATCGATCACGCGGTACACGATGCCGGTATGCGGCTGGTGCGCATCCGTGCGCAGATATCCTTCCAAGGTATTCAGTGTGTTGCGAAACTGCCACTCGCCCGATTCCGGTTCGACCAAAATCAACGTGCCCGCCTGCACATGCAAAATTTGCCGGATGCCATGCAGCGAAGTCTTCAACACCTGATCAAGATCGAGTGACGAAGTGACCGCGCGCGTGATCTCATTCAGCACCGCCAAATCTTCGCTGCGATGCTGCGCTTCTTCATACAAGCGCGCGCGCTCAACCGCCGCGCCAATCTGGCTGCCGATGGTGACCAGCAAATCCAGCGCATCATCGGCGTGAACATTCGAGCCCGCCACGACTAACGTGCCCAACACGTTGTTACGGCTGCGCAGCGGCACACAGGCAGCTTGCAGCTGCTGCGCCTCACGCAGGCGCAGATAAAATTTTTCGGAATGCCCGTTCTCGGCCACCCGGTCGCTGATTTTACTGTCGGGCTGCATATCAAACGCCGGCCAGCGCTGCACTGCGGGCGTCTGTTTGCCAGTTGATGCTTTGAGCGTGATCATGCCGCCGATCAGATCGAGCGAGGCGAGCACTTGATCCAAAGCCGATCGAAGCACATCCGGCAGTTCCACTGCTCGCCCGATCGTTTGGGCGACCGTATTGAGCGCAGCCAGGGCGCGATTGCGACCGATTAAATTCTGCTCGGCGTGGCGCAAACGCAGCATCGCCGTGATACGCGCCAGCAGCTCACGCGGATCGAACGGCTTGGCGATGTAATCGTCCGCACCGACTTCCAGGCCGTATGTCGCGTCAATCGAACGATCGCGACCGGTGACCATGATGATCGGCAGATATTCGGTGGCCGGATCGGACTTCAATCGTCGAGCGACGGTAAAGCCATCGACGTCCGGCATCATCACATCGAGCAGAACCAGATCGATCTCGTCACGCTCACGCGTCGCTAATCGATCCAGCGCCTCTTGGCCACCGTAAGCGGCTCGCACCTGATGGCCGCCTTCGCTTAAGAGATCGATCAGGAAGTCGGAAATTTTCTTGTCGTCGTCGACGACGAGGATAGTGGCGGGATGAGCAGACATGCTGTGATTATAAGGCTATTTTGGATTTCGGATTTTCGTTTTTACTTGCGCCGCCGCGTGATGAACGACAAAATCGTGGCGACGATCAAAAAGATCACAATCCCCCAAAACGCGGGCGGCAATTCGGCGGAAGTCGATGAAGTTGAACTCGGCGCAGGGGTTGCCTCCGAGGCCGGTGCGTGTACGGTGATGCCCGCTAATGAGGCCGCATCGATCTGCGTATCAGGCGGGACGATCTGATTGCTGGATAATACGTAGGCCATCAGTTGCAGATATTCGGTTTGGCTGAGCGAACCGGGTTTATTGAACGGCATCGCTTTGCTCATGAAGACATACAAATCTTGCGCGGTGCTGAAACGCGCCAACGTACCCGGGCCGATCAGCGCGGGGATCGTTTTCGGCAGCTTGAAGCCGTTGTCGTATGGCCGATCGCCATGACAACCGGACTTCCAACAATTTTGATCTTCAGTGGGATACTGCCGCACACGAAAATCATCGGTCAAGCCCTGACCTTGATCGCCGTGGCATGGCATACAGTTCAACCAGAATACATCTTTGCCATGTCCGGCCTGCGTGGACGGTGTGGGCGATGGGGCGACCGGCGATGCAGGCGTGGCTTGCGGATCAGTCGAGCGTGAGAGGCCGATCGGGTTCAGCCCGATCAAGATCAGTCCGAGGAATAAGCTGGAGAGGCTGATCAAACCCGATCGATTGAGCTGGCGAAATCGAAAGCGCATAAGGTAACTATACCAGAAAAGTAAATGGCCTCTCGTCAGGAGAGGCCATCGATTTAATCGAGCGAGATGGAACGGAGTTTAGCGCGTCTTGCGCATGCGCGGATCGAGAATGTCGCGCACGGCATCACCAACCAGGTTCCAGCCGAGCACGAAGAACACCAGCGCCATGCCGGGGAAGAAGATCATATACCAATACAGATCGAGCGTGGTGATGAAGCCGCGCGAGAACGAGACCAGTTGGCCCCAATCGGCATAGCCCTGCTCCGCACCCAAGCCCAGGAACGAAAGCGCCGCAAAAGTGACGACGTACGTGCCAATGTCCAACGAAGCCACCACTAACGTGGGAAAGACCGCGTTGGGGATGATGTGCTTGATCATGATGCGAAAATCTTTCGCGCCGACGGCACGCGCAGCCATAACGTAATCGCGCTCACGCACCGATAGAATATCGCCGCGGATCAGGCGCGCATAGCCCATCCAGCCGAACACGATAATGGCAATGCCAGCGGTGACCAAGCCTGCGTCACCGACGCCAGCTTTAGCCCCAAGCAATGGGGTCAAGATCGTAGCGGCCGTCAAAGCCGCCATCAAGAACGGAAAGGTCATGAACACTTCGGTGATGCGCTGCATGACCAGATCGATGGCGCCACCGTAATAGGCCGAGAACGACCCAACCAAGACGCCGATCACCAATGTCACTAGAGTGATGACAATGCCGGCGATGAACGCGGTGCGCGTGCCCCAGATCACACCATAGTAAATGTCCCAGCCGCCGCTAGCCAAGCCAAAGGGATGTGTCCAGTGATCCAGGCCGGTTACGGCAGTCCACCAGAATGGCAATGGCGGCGGGGTGCGATCCCAGGCTGTGCCGGGCGGCTGCGGAACCAGATTGAAGCCATCGCGTGGAATGAACATGGGGTTGCGCGTGTTTGGCAGCGGCGGCGCTAAGACCGGCGCTAAGATCGCGACTAACGCAAAGAAGGTTAGCAGGATGAAGCCTGACACGGATAGCCGGTTCGAGATCAGCTGCTTCCCAATGCTCGGCGGCTTACGCGAAGCAGGCAGATCATCGACATCCAAAGGTTGCGAAACTGCAATATCCACACTGGCCATTATTTTTTCTCCCGCTAGACGGAGATTGGAAGTTCAAATATCAGCTCAAGCGCACCCGCGGATCGATCACGGCGTACAGCACATCGACTACCAGGTTCGCCACTAACAAGATGAAGCCGTTAAATAGCGTGAAGCCTAACACCGTCAGCACATCTAACTGAGCCGCGGCCTGCGCAGCGATCGAGCCGATGCCGGGATAGACAAAGATCGTTTCGGTAATGATCACGCCGTTGAGCAAACCCACAATCGTGAAGCCGCTGACGGTGATGACCGGGATCATGGCATTAGGCCGCGCATGCCGGTTGATCACGTTGCGCTCGCTCAGGCCTTTGGCGCGCGCGGTGGTCACATAATCTTGCCGCAGCGATTCCAGCATCGACGAACGGGTCACTTTCAACAAGAGTGCCCACTGGATGTAAGCCAGCGTCAAGATTGGCAGGACTAAATGCCGCAAGGCATCCAGAAAAATATCCAGGCGGCCGTTCAGCAGACCATCGATCGTATTCATGCTGGTGTAATGGACGAAGGCCGGGGCCTGCACCACTTGAGAAGCCCAGTCGGATAAGCGCCCCGGCGGGAACCACTGCAGGCGAGCATAAAAGAACATCAACACCAACAAGCCGAACACGAATGACGGGAACGAATAGCCAACGATGGCGAAGACACGCAAAATCTGATCGATCAATTTGTTGTGATTGACGGCTGCCAGGACACCCATCCAGATGCCAACCCCTACGATGGGTATAATCGCCCACAGCGCCAACTCGACGGTAGCGGGGAAGCGGCGCTGAATCACGTGGGCAATCGTATCGCTGCCCGTTTTCGACCAACCAAAATCACCGCGCAGGAGGCCGCCTTTAACCGTTACAACATGCGTAACGGGATCTTCATCTTGACGGCCAAAGAGCCAGTTGGCATATTGAACATAGATTGGCTGATCGAGCCCATAACGCAGGATCAGTCCCTTCGCTACTGCTTCATTACGCGGAGTGTCTTTGATATACAAAGACAAGCGCTCGTCCGGTTTCAATAGACTAATCATGAGGAAGAGCAAGATGGTCACGCCGAACAAGAGGATTGGTATAATCAATAACCGTCGGATGATATAGGCATACATGGCTTTCTCTCCTAACTCCGCCGTGTCAATTACTGTATTTACGTTTCAGGCGTCGTAATGGTTCAACTTCCCTGCAGACTGGTCGAGCCGCAAACCGATCGGATTACGGACCAACCATTCGGCAAGGTAGATGCCCGATCAGGTTGGCAGAGGCCGATTGCTCGGCCCCTGCCATTCTTCACCTAACGCGTCTAGTTCGGACTTGGAAAAACTAGTCCTTGCTCAACTCGTAGAAGTACAAACCTTGACCGTTGATCATGGTGTTGCGGTTCTTGCCTTCATACCAGCCGTGGAGATACAGCGGCTCGTAGCGGCGGTTATCACCGGGTGCACCATAGATGAATACGGCATTGTCAAAGACCAGCTGGTTGAGCTGCTTGTAGACCACAGCCCGCTTGGCCTGATCGGTCTCAAACACGCCCTGATTGATCAGGGTCTGGAACTGGGTCTTCAGATCCGCGGGCACATTCGCGCGTGACGCGTACGTGCCGAGCAGATACGGAACGTACCAGTTGTGCGGGTCGTGAATGTCTTCCTGCCAGCCGGCGGTGCTGATCGTCAGCGACTTGTCGCGCTGAGCGCGCAAGAAGGTCGGCCACGGCAGCGGCACGGGCACCATCAGGAAGTTGGAGTTCACCTTCGACAGGCTGGCTGCCAAGATCTGGGCAATCGTTGCACGCGCGGTGTTGCCCGTATTGTAGCCGAACTGCAGGTAGAAGCCGACATCCATGACGCCCTTGCCATCCGCGTTCTTCAGCGTCGAGGCTTCGAACGCAGCCTTGCACTTATCCAGATCAAACTCATAGCGCGTCGAGCCATCATAGCCGGGCTGGCCGGGCAGCGTCAACGCCAAGGCGGGCGTGCCTTCACCCAACTCCACGTCCTTGATGTAGGTGTCGATGTCGAAGCAATAGCTGAACGCCTTGCGGATGTTTACATCCGAGAAGAAGTCGGGCGGCACACCGGCGCCATCCAGCGCACCACTGCCGATGAACGGACTGGTATCCGCCACTTTATAGTTCATGGAGATGTGAGTGATGACCACCGACGGCACATGCAGGTAGCGGCGCAGGAGACTACCAGGTACCAGGGAACCACTCCCAGCAGGCGGTACGTACGGGACGCACTTGCCAGTCGCGAGGTCGCAGTCATCCTTGACCAGCGTATCCATCTGCGGATTGTCAGCGCCGGAACCGCGAGCAATCGCATCGGCATCGCCGGCTTGCAGCGCAGCAAAGCGCGTGCCGAATTCATTCACGATCTTGATCGTGACACGGCTGATCTTGGCGGGGCCCTTGCGGTAATTCGGGTTGGCCGTCAAGACCAACTCTTCGTTGGGGGTCCAGTGATCGAGCATGTAGGGGCCGGTGCCGTTGGTCTTGTCGCGCAGCACACCGGACTCTGACGGAATGCTGTAGAAATTCTGCCAGGTCTTGCAGTCGCCATCCCAATCACCTTGAGCTTTAACCCAAGCCTGATCCGACACGAAGGCCCACGCACCACCCGCTAACGTAACCATGAGCGGACCCCACTTGTGGTCCATATTCATCGTCACGGTGCCCTTAGCATCGTCAAACGTCACTGCATCCTGTACCTTCTTGCAGGCCGCTTCCAAATCAGCAGGCTTGGCCTTTTTTAGGTTGTCCGGAGCGCTGATCAGCGCGCCCGATTCATCGACCAATTGGGTCGGGTCATCGATCGGGTTGCCGGCTTTATCCAGGAAGAAGGCTTCTAGAACTAGGAAGGCCGGTGATACGGCGTTGTCGCCGACGAGCATGGTGCGCCAGAACGAGAAGGCCACGTCATGCGCCATCAACGGATCGCCGTTGTGGAACTTCACGCCGTCCAGAATCTGCCAGGTGTAGCTCACGCCCTTGCCATCGGCACTTGCCACTGGATCAGGAATGGCCTTGGCTAACTCGGGCTTGACCTTTAGCGGATCAGCACCGTCGAAAGTGACCAGGCCTTCCATGATGTTCAACAGGATTGCCGATCCAGCTGTCTCATAGTCGACCGCCGGGTCAAGTGTTTCCGGATCGCCGAAGGTCAATTCAGTGAAGCTGGTCGGATCCTTCGACTTCGGGGCAACCGGAGCTGCGGTCGGTGGTACAACCACTGCAGTCGGCGGCACAACTACCGCCGGCTTAGTCGGCGGAACCGTTGTGGCGGTGGCAGCCGGCGCGCAGGCGCTGACGACCATGCTTAAAACTGCGAGCATACTTACCATTAACCAAATCTTCTTGGTGCGAAACATTTTGTTTCTCCTCCTAGAGAATGTGAGTATTGAATCTTCGCTTCAGTACGATGCCGGCTGGTGATCCGGCTGGCGAAATGCTTTAATTTTCGTTCGGGGCCTCACCTCCTTCCATGATTACTGTGCGCTGGGATGAATCGCCCGCTTTGATATTTCACATCCCGGAATGGGTCAAACTAAACGGCGAAGTGACAGGCTACCCAATGTCCCGGCGCTAACTCACGCAGTTCCGGATCATCATGGAAGCAGCGTTCTTGCCGAACGGGGCAGCGTGTATTGAAATTGCAGCCCACCGGCGGATTTGCCGCACTAGGCACATCGCCTTCCAAGATAGTCCGCTGCCGCTTCGCTTCGAGCACCGGATCGGGAATGGGAATGGCCGACAGCAGCGCTTGAGTATAGGGATGCTTGGGATCTTCGTAGATCATTCGCCAGTCGGCGATCTCCACGATCCGTCCCAGATACATCACGGCAACCCGATCGCTGATGTGGCGCACCATCGACAAGTCGTGCGCGATAAACAAGTACGTTAAGCCATATTTCGCTTGCAGCTCTTCCAACAGATTCACGACTTGCGCTTGAATCGACACGTCCAGTGCGGCGATCGGCTCATCGCAGACGATGAAGGATGGGTTCAAAGCAATTGCCCGCGCAATACCGATGCGTTGACGCTGGCCGCCTGAGAACTCATGCGGGAAGCGCGTGCTGAACGAAGGGTTCAAGCCGACTTCTTTCAGCAACGCCTTGACACGGTCTTCTTTGTCTTTGCCTTTGGTTGTCCCGTGGACTTCCAGCGGTTCACCGATGATCTCGCCCACGGTCATACGCGGATTCAATGAAGCATATGGATCTTGGAAGATGATTTGCATTTCGCGGCGGAAATGGCGGAGGTCCTCACCTTTCAACTTCACGAGATCCCGATCGCCAAAGATAACCTCGCCGCTTGTCGGCCGATCAAGCTGCAAGATCGCCTTGCCGGTCGTCGATTTGCCGCAACCGCTTTCGCCGACCAAACCCAGCGTTTCACCTTTCTTGATCGTGAAACTGATCCCATCGACCGCCTTGACATCGCCCACTTTGCGCTGGAAGACGCCCCGCCGGATGGGAAAATACTTTTTAAGATTCCGTACGATCAAAAGATCGTTATCCTGCATTGCATTCTGCGCCATGATTAACGGGGTCTCCCGGTGGTGACATCTACCCAGCACGCTACTTCATGAGCCGGGCCAACCGGCATTGCGGCGGATTTTCATGGTGGCAGCGATCGATTACAAATTTGCAGCGCGGCGCAAACGGACAACCGGTCGGCAAATCAACCAAGTCCGGCGGGGCGCCTTCGATCGATATTAATCGAGCACGCTCGTGGGCATCAACACGCGGCAAAGAGCCTAACAAACCTAAAGTATATGGATGACTTGGTTGCGTGTACAAATCGGCAACCTTCGCACGCTCTACAATATAACCCGCATACATCACGATCACGTTCTGCACCAAGCGCGCGACTACACCCAAGTCATGGGTGATCCAGATAATCGCCATGCCTAA
>JBGQGR010000050.1:0-10137 GCA_041497495.1 Anaerolineae bacterium
CGATTGCGCGGCCAAATTCGTCAAGACGTAGGCTGTGCCTTTATCGGGCTGGCGATAATCCAGCTGCGCGACATCATTGAGCGTGTATCGATCGATCCACTGCTGCAATGGAGGCGGACAGCCGGCGCGCAGCTGCGCGGTCATTTCGGCGGGCGGTCTTGGCGAGTCGAAGACACGCTGCACAACATCAAGTGCCGCAAAAACGAAGCGAGTCACGCGAGCCTCGTCGCTTAATCGCAAAATAAGCGGCCAAGCCAAAGCAGAGTTGTACCGCCGCATGAATCGATCGAGATCGACCAACTGATTCAAGCGAGCGGCGCGTTCGATCCAGTGGCAGGCCCAATGCACACACAAGTGAATGAACGCGTCTTCTAATGAAGGCACACGCATCGGTTGCCCGGCTACATTGATCACACGGCTGCGTTCCCAGAAGCCGCTGAGATCGCGCAAGCGCAGGCCGCGAAAATTTTCCTCCCATAGATTGACGTGCAGTTCTACCGAACGCGGATGATATGGATCGAACATGTTCTGCAGCGGATAAGTAACGGTGCGGCCATTCAATCGCCAATAAGACGGCAAATGTTTTTCGATCCAGGCATCTCGATCGCGCGGCAGCGGTTCGAGTCCGGCCCGTTGGAGCGCGATCAACCCGTCTTGGGCGCGATCGCGCGGCACAAGCAAATCCATGTCGGTGATCAAGCGCAAAGCCGGCGATTCGTACAGCATCTCGGCTAGCGGCCAGCCTTTGATCAAGATCGATGGAACTTTCGCTGCCGCGATCAAGTTCCAATATTCGATTACTTCACGCCGGATGTTTTCGCTGCGTTCGGTGTTGTCCCGATAGGCCGACGATAGTCGATCGCGCGTTTCGATGGGTAGTCGATCGAGCAAGCCGAGCGCCTGCCATTGATGCGCAATCAGCGGCGTGGCGCCATGCAGATCGGCGCAGTAAAAGAACGCGGACCAATCACCATCATCGATCGATCGGAGATCAGGTTCAATTGCCGCGCGATCGGGCTCGAGGGCGAGGCTGTGCAGGATTAGGCGCGGAACTCTGCCGAAGATGTTTTCGTCGCTATTCAATCTTCATCCCCCATTCTTTATTAACCCGCTCCTTCGACTGCAATGCGAATCTTCGATTCACATCTCCGCTCAGGATGCTGGAAGATCACTTGATCGCCGCCACAAAATCGATCGGGACAAATTGAATCCAGGTGTTGCCCGGCCGCAGGCTGAGCAAGTTGCCGGCAGAATCTTTCAGTTCAAAAAACGCATGAGCATCCGGTCGAGTCCACGTGCCATCGAAGACTTGACCGTCACGCAGCAGCTGCATGCGCCCGCCGCTCGTCAAATCGATCTGGATCGATCGGCTGCCTAAGCTGTCTTCGATAATATCGGAGGCAATGTGCGGCGCGTAAATGATTACGACGTTCGCCGTGCTCAGCTGCTGTTTGGCCGATAGATCGGAGTGTGCGAAACCATCCATGCTGCGCAGATAGCGGCCGGTGCCGGCATCGAAAATATACGACACGTCAGTGACACCGGGCAAGATCGGCAGATCGATCTGCGCCGCCGGATGACCGCCGGTTGGTGTGGCCGCATTAAATTTCAAAACGGTTGGCCGCGCCGCTGGGATCATATTTCGATCGCGCGCGAGCGACCAGATGACATCGGTTGAGGTGTACGCATTGAACGGCGGCTTGCGTGTGGTGATGCGCGTCACGCCGGGATCGCCGCTGTATTCGTCGAAGCGCGCTTGACTGATGTCCGATTGAGCGAAGCGCGCCATCACGCCATCGCTTGCCCCGACGTGAACGAAGATCGCGTTCATCATCGGCACAACATCGAGATCGATCAGGCGTCCACTGCGCACCGGCCCGATGTTATCGGCCTCGGTGCACAAATAGACGGCGGAGAATCGAGTGATGCCGCCTTCGGCGATCGTTTCGAAGACGACATCGGCTAATGCGAGTTGTGATTGCGGACGCTCCGGTGTGGAGTTGCCGATCTGCACCAAGATCGCTCGGCGCTGCGGCCAATCGATGTTATCGGCGGGCAGCCCCGTCAACGGACAAAATTTCGGATCGAACGCGGGCGTGGGCGAAATAGAAACCGTTGGGGCCGGGACGCCGATCGTAGGCACAGCCATCGATGTGGGTTTAATCGCCGCGCTGGTCGGGTCAATTGTCGCTAGAGCAATCGGAGTAACAGGTGCGCTGGGGCCACACGCATTTGATACCAACAAAACGGTCATGCCAATCGCGCGCCACCAGATCGATCGGCGACGAAGTATTTTTCGCATTTGCTCTTCCCCTGATTCAATAACGGCTGAAGTCTAACACAAGGCGAATGGATTGCAAAACAATTGCTCATTAGAACGTATGCCGATTGAATATGGTTCTCTTTAGCCGCGCCCCTTCGGCGACGCTCAGGGCAGGCTCTTCGACTCCAACCCGCGCATAAGCACGCGGGTCTCCGCTTTGCGCAGCACCCTTTAGGGCAGGCTGCTCGCGAATTCTTCGGGTAGTGGATATGCTACAATTTTTGCATGCCAGTCGAACTTTCCCGCCGCGATTTTCTGCGAGTGTCAGTGGCCGCCAGCGCCAGTCTGCTGGCTGCGTGTATTGCTCGAAGCCCATCGCCCACACCCACGGCGACACACATCACCAAGCCAACGGCCTCAGCGGTCTCTTCACCAACCACACCAAAACCAACGGCTGCATCAATTCCCAAACCCGCCGATCGAATTAAAAACATTGTCATCTTCATTCAAGAAAATCACACGTTCGATAATTTGTTTGCCGGCTTTCCGGGCGCGGATGGAGGATCGGCGGCGCGCACTTGCCCGATCGCGTTATCGAGCGATCCGCCGCATCAACATCGTGATGCCTTAACGCCGAACGGCGCAACGATCGCCGCCGCGAATTGTTCTTACACGGAAAGTGATGTGCCGACCTATTGGCAGATCGCGCGCGAGTTTGTGTTGTGCGATCGCTATTTCTCCGAAGTGCGCGGACCATCCCATCCGAATTATTTGATGTTGATGGCGGCGCAATCCCCGATTGTGAACACGCCCTTCCCATCGGACGTGTGTCCCGATTTCTGTTTGGACCTTCCGACGATCGCCGATCGACTCGATGCGGCAAAGGTGTCGTGGCGCGATTACGCCGGAATGTTTACGGATATCAAAAATTTAGTCGGGCGTCAAGAGCTCACCGAATACGATGATGTACCTTTTTTCAACGATGCAGCGGCTGGTGCTTTGCCAAATGTGGCGTGGCTCAATTCCGGTTTTCTCACAGATGGAGATGCCAAGAGCGGTCATCCGCCGGCGAGTATCTGCGGCGCAGAAAATTATGCGGTGTGTGTCTTGAATGCGATCATGCACGGCCCGCAGTGGAATTCGACCGCGATCGTTTTGGTGTGGGATGATTGGGGCGGTTTCACTGATCACGTCGAACCGCCGATTGTGGAATCGCTGGCGGATGGCACGCCGTTTCGTTATGGTTTTCGTGTGCCGTGTCTCGTGATCAGCCCGTTTGCAAAACAAGGCTACGTGTCCCATCAACTGCATTCCCACGTCAGCACGCTGCGCTTCATCGAATCGATCTTCGATCTCGAGCCTTTGACGCAGCGCGATGCGCAGGCCAGCGACCTGCTCGATTGTTTCGATTTTTCCCAGGCGCCGCGTCTGCCGATCGATCTGGTGGAGCGCGCGTGTGGCTAAGGCGCGACTGGTTGAGATTGAAGTGGGCAAGATGCAAATGCAAATAAAAACTCTCGGCCACGATATTTTACAGCCGATTGACAAAAAAAGACCGGCGATCGATATCGATCGCCGGCTTGGCGTAATTCCTACTCGGTCAGTTATTGCAGGCCGTTTAATTGGAATGAAGCCAATAAAATTTTCAAGGTGGCCGACGAGCCGGGCACACGCGCGAAATGCAGGGTGAAAGTCTGGTTTTGTCCCGGCGCTAAATTCAAGGGCAGGGCGGGTTCCGCGCCTTGCAGTTTCGCCAGCACCCCTTCCGGTGTGCTCAGGCTAATGTCCGCCGTGTTCAGCGTGACTTGCACCGGCGATGGATTGCCGATGCCGCCGACGACGATCAATTCAGATTGATCGGGCGTGTAGTAGGCCTGCGTGATCTGCACGACGACTTTTGTTTTGGGATCAGGCGTGGGTGTCGGGCCGATCAGCGGCACAGCCACATTGGCTTGCACGGTGAAATTTGCTTGCGGCATGAAGACCCAGACCAGCACCGGCCCGGTCACGTTCGCGGGCACTTCGAAGCCTGCGGTGAACGTCGCCAGAGTGCCGGGCTGCAAGATGCCTTTCGGCGCAGGGTTCGGTCCCAAAGCGCTGGCGGTAGCCGATAAGTTATATTTCTGTTTGGCGTAGTCTTGCAATTGAATCTGGAAACCGGCGGCGTCCAGCGGCGTGGTGCCGATGTTCTCCACTGAGAAGTCAACCATATAGAACGAACTGCCGACCGGAATGCCGGGGGCATTGATCACCAATCGGGCGGACAGCACGGTCACTTTCGCGCCGCCGATTTCGATCGGCGTGTTGATCTGCGCGTACGACCCCGGCGCAGGCTTGCCCACCTCTTGATCGGCTACATAGTCGGCCGTGATGACGATCCGCTGATCGGAATTTTCGCCGAGCAATACCAGCGTTAAGCCCGGTTTAGATTGCGCGAAGAGGTCCGTATCATTCGCCGTCACCAATTGCCGGCCGGAAAATTTGAATTGCAGCGACTGGCCGTTCGCTAGATCGATCGAAATCTCATCGGCCTGGCCGAGCGCCTTCAACATGTCGCTGTTCTCTTGCGACGCCGACAGGCCGATCAAATAATTGATCAGCGTGCCATACACCCATTCGGCCCGGCCAGCGGCCGCACTCGGCTTCCACTGTCCGTTATTCATCGAGACCGGATCGATTAAGATCGATCGACCGCGCAGGTGCAGCACCTTCGGCAGTGTCGAGGTTGATTGTGAGCCGGGTCCGCAGTTGATGACGCAGCCGCTATTCGTCGGTGTCGGCGTCACCGTTGAGCCTGTACCGGAAATTTGACCGATCGCCACGATGACCAGAATCAGCGCGAGCGCGACTGCGCCCAACCCGATGACCAAGGAAGGCCGTCGGGCGGGATCATCCCACGCACTCTTAAAGCGACTGCTGGTATTGGATGAATTAGAATTTGTGGGAGGCGGCGCTGATGCGGCCGGTGGCATAGACATCCGGTAGAAGCTCCTGATAGTGATGATGACTCCGTGGGGAGCGTGTCATCACGGAATAGACTGGGGAAGTTCGCGCGGGCTGATGCGAATCACAGCCGATCCGCCGGAGGGCAAAATAATCGTGCTGAAATTGAAGTACGGCACCACCAGATGCACGGCGCCCGGCGCGCTGACGGTAAAGGTCACCCGGCCGGTTTCATCCGTAAAGCCTTGCGTCAACAAGTTGCCCGTCACCAGATCGAATATTCGCACGGAGACACCGCTGACACCCTCACCCGGATCTTGTTTGTTGTTGCCATCCGCATCGTAATAGACTTGCAGGCTGATTGGAATTCGTGTCAGCGGCAAGCCGGCCAGTGTAGCCGTGGGCAGCGGCTGAATTTGAATAAAGGGCGGCGTGGGCGTCGGCGTAACGGTCGGCGTCGGAGTATCAGTTGGGGTACGCGTTCGAGTCGGCTCAACCGGGCCAGCCGGCGTATTCGTCGGCGTGGGCGTATCAGTGGAGAGTGCGCCGATGAAACATTCGAAGTTATACGTGTAACTGGCTTCAAAATTCTGCGGCACGGTAAAGCCTTGACCGACCAGCGCATACAGCCAGCCCTCGTACGTCACGTAGTAGGTGACGGCGCTGCTCAGATCTCCGCCCGCCCGATTGATGTCATCACTGCCATTGATGCCGTTGTGATTCTCGTCATATAGAATCAAATTGGTATCCGTGCCGGCCGAAAGCGCGCTGGTCTTGCACGTCACCAGCATGCCCGGTTTGACGCGGACTTTAAAAAAGTCGTTATCCCATGAGCCGTCGTCGTAGGTACATTGGACAAAGTTGAGCGCCTTCGTCGTACCGTACTTGACGCCGAGACCGATCGTGGTGGCCGAATCAAAATCATTGTTCGGCTCAAAATCGTCGATCTCCGATTGGCAGCCGAAGGGCAGCGGTGTTGGCGTGATCGTTTTCGTCGGTGAAGGTGTTCGAGTCGGGGTTGGCTCGGGAGTCGTTTGGCTGGGCGTCAAATGATAAGTTCCACCACTGCACGAGGGCGTTAATTGATAGATTTTGTAATACCACGGGCCGGAAACATTCGTCTTCGAGAAAACGAGCGTTAAACTCGCATTATTATCAAAGGCATTCGTATCGGAGTACACTGGCGCAAAACTGGAGTTGTAGACAATCATCCCCAAATTGTAATTGCCGGTGCCATCAATGATGGCATTGACTGTATAAGTGACATTTGGGCTGGCATTGCTCAAGACAAAATAATCTTCCGCAGGATTCACCAGATCACCTTTATTTCCGGTCGCCAAGGCTAAACCAGTGTAAGTGGCCAAATTTGCAGCGTCGGCGAATGAATGATTAGACCCATTTAATGAATCGGTAGTGGTCGTCGAAAGCGTGCAGGTGATTGTCGACAACGGCATCAGCGGATCAGCCGAGATCGATTGATTGGATTGGCCGTGGGCGGGCTGCACCACCCGATCGGACGCCTGAGCATTCTGCGTCACGATCAGCAACACTGCGCCGAGCGCCACGATCAACAATCCATATATTTTTGCTGCTGCCCACGATTGCCGCATGCGTTTTATCCCTGTAAACAGGCCGAACTGCCCAGACTATAACACAACTCGTGCCCGCTTCAACTTCACGCTGCATTATACCTGCAATAAGAAGCCTACACAAACGCCAGCCCTCCTTTCACCTCACTCGACGAATTACATTGACGCCACCGATCGCCTATGTTAAGATAACCGCGTGTCAGCCACCCCACCCGCCGCTTCAACTCGTCAACGCCTCAAACGCTGGGTCGTGTATCCGCCGGTCCCCCCAACCCATCTCGATCGATTTGCCGATCTGCCGCCGCTGGTCGTGCAAGTGCTCTACAATCGCGGCATCGCTGATCGATCGGAAGTTGCGGCCTTTCTGCAAACCGATCGGCCGATCTTGCCCGACGGCCTGTTCAATATGAAGGGCTTGCCCCAAACGGTCGAACGTATCCGCCAAGCCATTCGATCGAATGAACCCATCGCCATCTACGGCGATTATGATGTAGATGGCGTGACCGCGACGGCTTTAATGGTTCAGTTATTAGTGGCGCTGGGCGCGAACGTCCGGCCATACATACCCCATCGCGTCGATGAAGGCTACGGCCTTAACAATGAAGCCTTGCAATCCCTCCAGAGCGAGGGCGTGAAGTTAGTCATCACCGTCGATTGCGGCGTGCGATCGATCCCGGAAGTTGCCTTCGCCAAATCGATCGGGCTCGATCTGATCGTCAGCGATCATCACATGCCGTCGGACGAACTCCCCGACGCGTTCGCGCTGATCAATCCCAAGCAGCCCGATTGTCCTTATCCATTCAAAGAACTGGCGGGCGTCGGCCTGGCTTTTAAGATCGCGCAAGCGCTGTTGGCCGTTAGCGCGAATACCGATCCGCATAAGGCCGCCATCACCGAAGACGAGCTGCTCGATCTCGTCGCGCTGGGCACCGTCGCCGATCTGGCTCCGCTGCTCGGCGAAAATCGATCGCTCGTTGCGCGCGGCCTCGATCGAATCCGCCGCACGACGCGGCCCGGCCTGCGCGCGCTGCTGAACGTCGGCAAAGTCAAATCGATCGACACGGCGGCGATTGGTTTTGCTTTAGGACCACGGCTCAACGCCTCGGGTCGCTTGGATCACGCCCTCAAGTCATATCAATTACTGATGACCGAAGATCGATCTGAAGCCGATCGCCTCGCACTCGATCTCGATATTCAAAATCGCGAGCGGCAGGCACTCACCAAAGAGTTGACCGACAAAGCCCGATCGATCGCGCTGGCCGGATCGCATAATACCCCGTTGATCTTCGTCGCCGATCCCGCTTTTAAAGCGGGCGTGGTCGGTTTAGTCGCCGGCCGCTTGACCGAAGAATTCTATCGGCCATCGATCATCGTCGAGCAGGGCGAAACAGAATCGCGTGGATCATGCCGCAGCATTCCCGAATTCCATATCACTCGCGCGCTCGATGAATGCAAAGAGTTGTTCGTGCATCACGGGGGACATGCCGCCGCCGCCGGCTTCACAATCGAGACAACCAAATTGGACACACTCGCTGAGCGCATGCACGCCATCGCCGAACGCGAACTCGGCGATCAAGAATTGATCCCCACACTATCGATCGATGCCGATGTCGAATTAAAGCAACTCACAGCCGATCTGTTCACTGCCCTGCAAAAAACTCAGCCGCACGGCTATGCCAACCCCGCGCCGATCTTTGCTTCACGCGGCCTCATCGTTTTGGAAGCGCGCACCGTCGGCGCGGAGAGCGCGCATCTCAAATTGCGCGTCAGCGACGGCAAAACGCCGTGGGACGCCATCGCCTTTCGATTCGGCGAACTCGCCCCTCGCTTGCCGCGCGGCACTCGGATCGATCTCGCGTATACTTTCGAAGAGAATGAATGGAACGGCGTGAAGAGTTTGCAGTTGAATGTCAAAGACATTAAACGCAGTGCATAGTGCAACATGCAGAATGTACAACACTATCCAGTACGCATTAAGAATTGAAAATCATTTTGTCCGTCATTGCGAGGCGCATCCTTTTGCGCCGAAGCAATCTCAGCTGATCATCGTGGAGATTGGTTCGCCGTGCCTGCGGCACTCCTCGCATTGACGAATCGCATAAGGATCGACTTTGAAAATTCTCGTCACCGGCGCGGCGGGCTTCATCGGCAGCCACGTTGCACAAAAATTACTCGCGCGCGGCGCTGAAGTCATCGCGCTCGACAACTTCGCGCCGAACTACAGCCGCGCGCGCAAAGAAGCGAACCTGAAAGAGTATATCGCTCAGCCGCACTGCGCCTTCGTCGAAGCCGACATCCGCAACGCCGATGCGATGCGCGATCTCTTTCTCGCCCAGAAATTCGATCGAGTGATTCATCTCGCGGCGATGGGCAACGTCCGTTACTCGATCGAGCATGCGCAGGAATATGCAGCCGTCAACATCGTCGGGACGGTGAACTTATTGGAAGCCGCGCGCTTGAGCAAGACAGGGCATTTTGTTTTCGCGTCCACTTCATCGGTCTACGGCAATGCCGATGTGATCCCGTTTGTCGAAACTTCGCCCGTCGCGCGGCCGCTCGCGCCGTATCCTGCGACCAAGATCGCCTGTGAAGTGTTGGCGTATTCCTATCATGTGGCTTTCGGCCTGAAATGTGTCGGCTTGCGCTTCTTCAACGTCTACGGCCCGCGCGGTCGGCCCGATATGATGCCGTATGTCTTCACCGACAAAATTTCGACCGGCCAGACGATCCGCGTCTTTAATGCAGGCCAGCCGCAGCGCGATTGGACTTTTATCGACGATATTGTCGACGGCGTGATCGCGGCGATCGATTCCGATCTCGATTACGAGATCATCAACTTGGGTCGCGGCCAGCCGATCGTCTTATCGCGCTTCATCGAGATCATCGAAGCGCTCGTCGGGCGCACAGCATCGATCGGGCACGCGCCGCTCCCCTCGACCGAGCCGACGATCACATACGCCAACATCGATAAAGCCGCGCGCTTATTGAACTATCGGCCGCAGACATCGATCGAAGATGGAATGACCCGCTTTTATGAATGGTATCAACAACATGCCTCACCCCCTAACTCCCTCTCCCGATGACGCAACTGATGTCATCGAAAGAGGGGGAATAATGTTCCGAGGGATGAGGCGCGCACTCACTCTTACAATTGTCCTTCTTCTCCTCACCCCTAGCCTCTCGCTCGTTGCCCAAGCCCTGCCGCCCGATCCGCGTTTCGGCGCGGTCGAGGCGTTCTACGATCCGCAAGCCGCGCAGGACTTGAACTTGGGTTGGGAACGGATCATTTTCGATTGGTCGCAGCTGCAAGGCAGTGGGCCGAACGACTGGAATCAATTTCAA
>JBGQGR010000051.1:0-10111 GCA_041497495.1 Anaerolineae bacterium
AACGTCTCCGGCGCGGGCAGCGTCTTTGCCAGCAACGTCTATACCGGCAATCCATATTTTGCCGCCGATGGTTATCACATCCTCAGCACTTCGGCGGCGATCGATAAGGGCGTTAATGCCGGTGCTGCGACCGACATCGACGGACAGTTGCGTGATGCCTCGCCCGATCTCGGCGCGGACGAGTTCGTCGTTTTCACTATCTATCTGCCGCTGACGCTGAAGAATTTCTAAGTGCCGGATCGAGCTGGTGCAGTGCGATCATCTGGATTAAGGTTATCAACACTCTGCGCGGTGTGGCGCAGGCTATCGTGAGCCAAGAGGAGGCAAATATCATGCGTTTCAAATTGGTTCGATCGTTCAGCGTGATTGGATTCAGTGTGTTGATGCTATTGATCGCATTCGGGCTAGTGGGCCGATCGAGTCCGCCGATCGTTCAGGCCAGCTCCGATCGATTGCCACAAGCCACTACGCGCTTTGCTGCGATCAGTAGCGGCTTTGACTCAGGCAATTGCACGAGCAGCGCCATACCCTGCCGCACCATACAGTTCGCCGTGGACAAAGCGGCCAGCAACGACACGATCCTCGTCGCACAAGGGACGTACACGCAAACGAACGTGCGCCCGCGCGACGACATCGTGGCGAGCGGCAGCGTCACACAGGTCGTCTATATCAGCAAGACGATCACGATTCAGGGCGGTTACACGACGACCGACAACTTCGTGTCGCACCTGCCGCTGACCCAACTGACGACGATTGACGCGCAGAACAAGGGGCGGGGCGTCTATGTCGCCAACGGCGGCACCGGCAGGCTCTTCGACCTGCGCCTCACGGGCGGCAATGCCAATGGCATGGGCGGCGGCGCGAACACCAGCGAGGACGGCGGCGGTGGACTCTATGGGTATGGCGGCGGTCTGCTCCTCTCTGGCGCGACCATCTTTAGCAACACCGCCGATGCGGGCGGAGGCGTCTATCTAAACAACATGACGGCTGTGCTCGCAACGACCAGCGCAATCATCACCAACACCGCGACGATCTCCGGCGGCGGCGTTTTCATCAAAGATAGTCCGTCGGTGGTGTGGACGACCAGCGACTTCAGCGCGAACCAAGCCACCAAAGTCGGCGGCGGCATCGAGACCGAAAACAGCGCGCTACAGCTGAGCGCCAGCACCATCAATCGCAACAGCGCCAGCACCAGAGGCGGCGGCATCCACCTGATATTCAGCGATGGCGCATTCGTTAGCGGCAACACACTCATGCAGAACAGCCTGAGCATCGGCAATGGCGGCGCAGTGTTTGTGGAGCGCAGCGATGCCACGGTCGCAAGCAATACGATGATCAGCAACACGGCGGGCTTTGGCGGGGCGATGTTCATCTTCTTCAGCAACGGCGGTACGGTCAGCGGCAACGTCATGCGCGGTAACTCGGCATCGAGCAATGGCGGCGGCATCGTATTGCAAGCCACCACCATCAAGTTGATCAACAACGTTATCGTGGACAACCACCTCACGACCGGCACGGGCAAGGGCAGCGGTATCTTTGTGCAGCAGAGCGCGGCGCGCCTGACGCACAATACCATCGCGCGCAACACGGGCGGGGACAATAGCGGCCTCTCGTTCAGCCCGCTGGTGCCGATTCCCGCAGTCCCACTTGTCATGACCAACACGATCATCGTCAGCCAGTCGGTCGGCATCACCACGACGGCGGGCAATACGGTTACGGTGCGCGGCGTGTTGTTCTTCGGCAACGGCACGAACACGACGGGCGCGGCTCCGATCAATGTGACGAATTCACATGGCGGCAACCCGCTGTTTGCGGCGGACGGCTATCACATCAAGCCTGGCTCTGGCGCCATTGACAACAGCATCAGCGCGGGCGTGACGACCGACATTGACGGCGACGCGCGCCCTCAAGGCGCTGCGCCAGACCTCGGCGCGGATGAATTTGTGCCGCTGCCGGACGTGAGCATCACGAAAATCGGACCGTCGCTGATCATCTCGCCCTCCAATTCGCCGCTGGCGGTGGCATACACCATCATTCTCACGAACGTGGGCGGCATCTCCTTGACCAACATCGTCGTCACCGATACTGTGCCGACCGGCATGATTGCGGACAGCTCGGTCAATCAAGCGTGCAGCGCATTACCGACCGGGGCTAAATGCACGATTACCACTCTCGCCGTTGGCGCGACCAAGGTGTTCACCATCACAGCCAAGGTGATTGCGCCGCCCGTGTGCGGCACGCTGATGGTCAATCAGGTGGTTGCACTTCCCGCCGAAGGCGACATTTACATGGCCGATAACACGGCGACGACGCAGGCGACGTTCTTCTGTCCGCAGCCAGACGTCGCCATCTTGAAGATCGGACCGTCGCTCATCATCTCGCCGTCCAATGCGCCTAGCGCGGTGCCATACACCATCATCCTCACGAATGTGGGCAGCATCACCTTGACCAACATCGTCGTCACCGACACGTTGCCGACCGGCATGCAAGCGGATAGCACGATGGGTCAATCGTGCTTCGCATTGCTGGCAGGGGCTAAATGCACGATTAGCAGTCTTGCCATCGGCGCGACGAAGGTGTTTACCATTTACACGTCGGTCAATACACCGCCCGCGTGTGGTACGCTGATGGTCAATCAGGTGACCGCCCTGCCCTCGCAGGGCGATGCCAACTTAGCCGACAACACGTCGACGACGCAGGCGATCTTTAGCTGTCCACTCGCATTAAGCGCAGTTGGCATCGGTGGTCCGAGCAATGGCCTCGTCGGGACGACGTATGTGTTCACGGCGGCGGTCGTGCCCATCAACGCCTCACAACCGATCACCTATGTCTGGCGCGCGACAAATCAAGCGCCGGTGACGCATACTGGCGGCGGTCTAAGTGACTTGATCACTTTCACCTGGAACATATCGGCGACGCAGCGGATTACGGTAACTGCGAAAAATCAAAGCAGCACCGTCAGCGACACGCACTCGATTGTGGTTATTGACAACTACCAAATCTATTTACCCTTGGTGCTAAAGAATTTCTAAGTCGATCTTCCTCAAACTGTTGGTATCGAGAAAACCTCCTCAACTCCGAGGAGGTTTTTGTTTCTCGATGAGTGGTATAATCTCAGCGGAATTTACTTGGAAAGGCCAATTCATTTAAGATGCGAAACATTTTTCCTTTCAGCGCGATCGTCGGGCAAGAGCGGATGAAGCGCGCCTTAGTGTTGAACGCGGTCTATCCGCAGATCGGCGGCGTGTTGATCCGCGGTGAGCGCGGCACGGCTAAGTCGACGGCGGCGCGCGCGTTGGCCGCGCTGCTGCCCGATCTGGATGTCGTCGTCGATTGCCGCTTCGGCTGCGATCCCGATCAGCCCGCGACGTGGTGTACGGAATGCCGCGAGCGCGCGAATGGCAACGGCACGGGCTTGCCGCGCACCACACGCAAAACGAAGTTCGTCGATCTGCCGGTCAGCGCCACGGAAGATCGCGTCGTCGGCACGCTCGATATTGAACAGGCGATCCAAAAAGGCATCCGGCGTTTTGAGCCGGGCGTGCTGGCTTCGGCAAATAGAGGCTTGTTGTATGTCGATGAAGTGAACTTGCTCGACGATCACGTGGTCGATCTGCTGCTCGACTCGGCGGCGATGGGCGTCAACGTCGTCGAGCGCGAAGGCATTTCATTTAGTCATCCGTCACGATTTATTTTGGTCGGCACGATGAATCCTGAGGAAGGCGATCTTAGGCCGCAGCTGCTCGATCGATTTGCGTTCGCCGTCGATATTCAAGGCATTCACGATCAATTGGCGCGCATGCAAATCCTTGAGCGCAATCTGCAATTCGAAAGTGATCCTGAAGGCTTTTACACCGAATGGGAACCGCGCGAAAAACTTTTGAGTCAGGAGATCGATCGGGCGCAGAAAACTCTGCCCGAGGTGAAATATCGACAAAGCGATCTGGCTTCGATCGCCGGACTCGTCGGCAGTTTGGGCGTGGATGGACATCGCGCCGATATCGTTATCCTGAAAGGCGCGCGCGCGCATGCCGCGTTGGCGGGCCGCACGCATATCACCAAAGAAGATATTTTGTTGGCGGCCGAACTGGCGCTGCCGCATCGCTTGAAGAAGCAGCCCTTCCAAGAAGATGGCTCAGTTTCCACGCAAGACCTGAGCGAGCGGCTCGATCGAGCGGAAAGCGAATTCCCCGGCGGCGATGATGTGGAAATGGATCCCGACGGCGAAGAAGGCGGCACGAAAAAAAAACGGTAGCGCCCGAAGGCGAAGTCAAAGACACGGCTGACTTCGGGCAGAGCGACGCTCGCACTAAATCTCAAACGCAAGGCACGCAGGACGCTTACTGGTGGGAAGGCGGCGACAACGTCCCGATCGGCGAGCAGTTCGATGTGCGCAAGCTCGATACTCCGCTCGATAGGTTGACGCGGCGATCGGCGGGCCGGCGCAGCACCAGCAAGACCGATCGCAAACGCGGGCGGTATATCCAAGCCCGACCGTCTCCCGGCAACCCCGCCGACCTCGCGTTCGATGCGACATTCCGCGCGGCGGCGCCTTTCCAAAACGAACGCAAAGCAGAAGTTGCCGATGGCCCGGCGCTGCGGGTGAAACGCGGCGATTATCAAAAGAAAGTCCGCGTTCGCAAAGCGGCCAACTTGATTTTATTTATCGTCGATGCGTCGTGGTCGATGGCGGTGGCCGAGCGCATGGCCGCCACCAAAGGCGCGATCATGTCGCTGTTGACGGATGCGTATCAGCGCCGCGATCGAGTGGGGCTGATCGTTTTTCAAAAAGATCAAGCGCGCTTGATTCTGCCTCCGACGAACTCGGTTGATTTAGCCCGGAAGGCTTTGCGCGATATTCCCGTCGGCGGCAAGACACCACTCTCGGCGGGGCTGACGCTCACGCATTTGGTGCTGGTTCAAGAGCTGCGCCTGCATCCCGATGTCGCGCCACTGGCGATCATTCTCACCGATGGCGCGGGCAACGTCTCGCAAAGCGGCTCGACTCCGGCGCAAGAAGAATCGTATCGAGTGGCGGAGCAGATCGCCAAGATGGATATTCGCACCGTGGTGATCAACATGGAGCATCCCGCATTCGATCAAGGTCTCGCTCAAAAGTTGGCGGATCATCTCGAAGCGCCATGCTATACTTTGAAAGAATTGAAGGCTGAATCGCTGTATCGCACGGTGCGCGATGAGCTCGATAGTCCGAAGATGTAAACCGGAGGATATATGTCTGCCCTTCGTATTCACACAAAAGTCGTTTTTGAGATTTACGCTAACGAAGAATCTTTGAAGGATGCGATAGAGATTCTTCGCTCACCTGCACTGCTCCGTGGTACATCCTGCGGCTGCACCATCGCAGGACATTGCGGTGCAAGTGTCGCTCAGAATGACTGCAAGCCTTTTTGCTCATTGAGCATTATGCATTAAGAATTGTGCATTCAGCATGTACAGTATTCAACGCGAAACCCTATCAACCGATCGACCGATTCGCTACACCGTCACCGACGAGGCGGGCGAAGTGTTGTATACTGTCGAGCGCACGAACGAACTGCTCGATCTGAATCAGCAGCGCGCGCGGATTCTGGATCGCACCGGTAATCCGATCGCGCAGCTCGTCCCGCCGGAAGAGCGCAACTTGTGGCGCGCGACCAGCACGTATCAGATCACCATGACCGACGAAGAGAAAGCACATTTTACGATTGAACAAACTTATTCGCTGGTCGATCGAATTTTGCTGCGGCTGCCGCACTATAAATTGCGCGGCGGCGGTGCGCGCTATCAAGCGCGTGGCAGCCGTCACGGTGAACACTTCTACGAACTTTTTGGCGCGAAAGGTAAATTCCTGGGTCAGATCGTGCGCCCTTCACATGGACCTTCTTACTTGATTGAGGGCGAGCCTTCACCTTTAATGCAGATGCCTCTGCTGTTGGCCACGCTGACCATTGTGATCGATTTGCAGTTGGCCGACAGCGACGTTTAATCCCCTAGCTCGTCATTCGTTTCATCATTATGCAAAATCATAACTCGATTGTCCAACCCGCCTCGGCGCGTGCCAGCGTCCAGGTTAAATTTGAAAACAGCCGCGGGATTTTTGAAGCGCCCAGCGGCACGCCGCTGAAAGAATTCACGTGCAGCGCCTATCCCGACAAGCAGCGATCGATCGTCGCCGCGTTCGTCAACAATAAATTGAGCGAACTCTCGACGCCGATCGAAATCGATTGCAACGTGCGGCCGATCGATCTCACCAGCCGCGACGGCATGCGCATTTATCGCCGCTCGCTGACGTTTCTGCTCATCGTGGCCGCGCATGAATTGTTTCCAACTGCCAATATCTACATCGATCACTCGCTGCCCTTCGGCGGCTATTATTGTGAAGTCACTGGGCGCGATCCGTTGACGCCCGATGAATTGATGGCGCTCCAATCGCGCATGCGCGAGATCGTCAACGCCGACGTGCCGATCGTGAAAGCGCGCTTGCCCATCGCCGAAGCGGAAGAGATTTATCGGCGGCAAAATTACTCAGACAAACTACGCTTGCTGAAATATCGCAGCAAAGATTATTTGACGGTCTATACGCTGCGCGGCCTCACCGATTATTTCTTCGGCTACATGCTGCCGTCGACGGGTTACCTGCGCACGTTTGCGTTGACGGCGCTGTCGCCCGGTCTCATTCTGCAATTTCCACGCCATGCCCGGCCCGATCAGCTGGAGAAAGCCGATCGGCCGTCCAAGCTGGCCGCCGTGTTCAGACAACACACTGAGTACATGCACGTGATGAATGTGGAAGATGTCGCTTCACTCAACGACGCGATCGAATCCAAGCGCATCCGCGAAGTGATGCTGGTGGCCGAGGCGCTGCACGAGCAGCGTATCGCCGAGATTGCGCGGGCAATTGCCGATCGACGCGAGAGCGTGCGCATGGTCTTGATCGCCGGGCCCAGCTCATCGGGCAAAACGACGTTCTCAAAAAGATTAGCGGTCCAACTCCTGGCGCATGGTCTGCGGCCAATTGCGATCGGGCTGGACGATTATTTTGTCGATCGTGAATTGACGCCGCGCGATGATAACGGCGAATTGGATTTTGAGGCGTTCCATGCAGTGGATCATGCCTTGTTTAACCAGCAGCTGCGCGAACTGACAGACGGCCAGACAGTGACGCTGCCGCATTACGACTTCAAAATCGGCAAGCGCGTGACCAGCTCATCCGTCCGCATCTCGCGCGATCATGTCGTCATTGCCGAAGGCATTCATGCCTTGAATCCGAATTTGGTGCCAGACGTTCCGGCGGAGCGCGTGTTTCGCATTTACGTTTCGGCCTTGACCCAACTCAACCTCGATCAGCACAATCGCATCAGCACCACGGATACGCGTTTAGTGCGGCGCATCGTGCGCGATGCGCGGGAACGCGGTTACTCGGCGCGCGATACGATCAGCCGCTGGGATAAAGTCCGCGCCGGCGAAAGCCGCAATATTTTTCCGTTTCAAGAAAACGCGAATGTGATGTTCAACGCGGCGCTGGTGTATGAACACGCCGCGTTGAAATCGCAGGCCGAACCACTGCTGCGCCAAATTCGATCGGGCACGCCGGAATATCTGGAAGCCGATCGGCTGTTGGCGTTCCTGGAATGGTTCCGCCCCGCGTCGATCGATTTTGTGCCGGACAATTCGATCCTGCGGGAATTCATCGGTGGATCGAGCTTGAAAGATTTCAAGCTATGGGAATCGACGACTACATAGTTGCCCGGCCGCGCCTACGGCGCGGCTATTTGCGCAATCACTCATTCATCGCGTATAATCATACTCATGAAACGCTGGCTGATCATTCTTGGGCTGATAGCACCCGCCTTGGTGCTGATTTTTTTCGCGCTCAATCCTCAAGCGGATACGGCCACTCCCCAGCCGCTGTTCCATTTCTACGTTGTCACCTTCATCACTTTTGCCGCCGCGGTTGTTTCAATCTTACTGGCAACTTCTTTAGGCACCGACGCTAAACCACGCCACACGTTGGCGGCGATGGCGTTTGCGGTCGTCGGGGTCATTTTCTTCACGCATGGTTTCGCCACAAATGGCGCGCTGTTATCCCATTCTCATCCCATCGTGCCGTGGTCGGCGTGGCTCATGCTATTCGGCGGCGGCGCGATATTTGCGCTGGCTTCTCTTGATGGACCGAGTGGAGCACCGAAGTGGTTATCGGTGCGGCGGATCATCTATTTCACGATCGGTCTATCTACGCTGTATTTATCGATCGCGATCTTTGTCCCGCAATGGTTGAGTGCGATCGATACACAAGTCGCGCCGCTGCATCGCTTGACGATCTTCGCGATCACGGCCGTTTTGTGGTTGTTTGCGGCTTATCGCTTATGGCGGACGTGGCAGGTGACACGCAGCCGGGTCGATGGGTCGCTGGCTTTTGTCGCTTTTTGGCTGGCGCAAGCGTCCTTCAGTCTGCATCTTTTTACGCTGTGGCATTTGAGCTGGTGGCTGTATCACTTTATTCTGTTGGTCTCCTTCCTGTTCAGCATGTATGTGTTGTTATCGGAATATGAGCATGCCCGCCGCTTCCGGTTAGTGCCGTACTATATCGCGGCGACATTGGTCGCCACCGCACTGCTGGGGCTGGTGGCTTCTAATTTGTTTGCCGATTTTACTTATCGATCGCTCGTGAGCCAAATTCAATCTTTGGCGACCACGCAAATTCAAAATGAAGTGAATCAACTCGCCCTTATCCTGCCGCCCAACTCGACACCCGCTGAGGCGCGCAGCTTCTATGCTACGCGCATGGCCGAGCTGCCGTTTGCGCGCGTCGTCGTATATGACCCCAGTGGACAGGCGAGCTATCCGACCGATAATTCCGTTGGGCCGATTGATGACGCAGATCAGATCGAGTTTGTGCAGACATTGGCCGGCCAGACTCGCGTGGAAGTGCATACGCCGGATGATCCGCCCAATGGCTATGATTCCAAATCGCCGACGCATACCATCCAAATGTATGCCGCGCTGCATTTGACGACCGAGCCGTTAGCCCAACCGATCGGTTTGCTGTCCGCGATTGAAGAAGCTCCTGGCCTGGATCAAGCCGTCATCAATGCGCGCGCGGCCGGCTTGCTGATCGCCAGCCTGACTATGGGCTTGCTATTCGGCGCACTGCTGATTGTGATCCGCCGCGGCGATCGGATCATCACCAAGAATAGCGCCGCCTTGGCGGAAGCCTATACGGATTTGCGCCGATCGGAAGGCATTCGCGAGGATCTGAACAACATGATCGTGCACGATCTGCGCAGTCCGCTCACGGCCATTTCGGCCAGTCTGGATTTGCTGAACCGTTTCACAGCGGAAGAGCAAATGGAAGCGCGCGGCCGCTTCATCGATAGCGCACGCGCGGCCAGCAAGCGTATGACGGGGATGATCGACGATATGTTGGTCGTCACGAAGATCGAAGCGGGCGAATTGCAGCCTCATTACGAAGTCACGCCGCTCGATCAACTGTTGGCGGATCATGTGAATAGCTTCACGCTGCAAGCGGCTGCGGAGCAAAAGAATCTGGCCGTGGATTGTCCGCCCAATCTCGCGCCCGAGATTGATCGAGCGCTGATCGGCCGGGTGGTGGATAATTTGATCGGCAATGCTTTCAAGTACACCGACGACGGCAGCGGCTCGATTCGTGTTACGGCTCGATCGGAAAACGGCGCAGTGCGGATCAACGTGCGTGACAATGGCGAGGGTGTGCCGGAAAATTACAAGGAGCGCATCTTTGATAAGTTCGCGCAGGCGCCGAATGCGCAGGAGACTCCCGCGCGCAAAGGCGCCGGCCTGGGTCTGGCTTTCTGCCGATTGGTGGTGGAAGCCCACGGCGGCCAGATCAAAGTGCTGGACGCGCCCGGCGGCGGCAGCCTTTTTACTTTCTCATTACCGCAAAAACAAAATCAATTCAATGAATAGTGAACGATGAATTGCACAGTGTTCATTGAAAATTGCAAATTGCCCCATGCTGCCCCGCGCTGAATTTGAACAACTCGTCGCTCAAGCTTTGGATGATCTCCCGATCGAATTTCAACAAGCGATGCGCAACATCGAAGTGCTAATCGAGCCGTGGCCAACGCAGAAC
>JBGQGR010000052.1:0-10015 GCA_041497495.1 Anaerolineae bacterium
CGGACAGCAGACCGCGGACGGCGGCTGATCTCCGTTGAATCGGAATCAACTGCGGTCCGCGGTCTGTCGTCTGCTGTCAGTTATCTACGGCTCTTGCGGTTCTCAATTCTGAGTTCTTCGTGCACGCGTTCCAGCCCGGTGCGAATCCGCCGCTGCACGCGCTCGCTCTCGCCATGGGGCACGGGAAACCGATCGAGAAAGTCCGGCAGCAGCTCGGCTGAATCGATCTTGCCGCGATGCCGGGCTATCAGTTTGCCCACGCGACGGCGCATATCGATTAAGTAGTCAGCCACTTTCTGTGCATCCTGTTTACGATAGATGCTGCCGCGCCCCGGCACGATCTTCGCCGCGAAATATTTTTTGTCGCGCAGTTCGGCCAGTCGCTGCAGCCACAGCAGCGTATTGGCTTCCGACATAAACGGATGGGTGTTGAGCGTGATCAGATCGCCGACGAAGGTAATATTTTGATCGGGCAGTTCCACCCATACACTGCCGGGGGTCGCGCCGCCGACAGGCCGCACCACCACGCGCGGCCTGTTAATGTGCAGCGTCAACATATCGCCGTTGCCGATGGTGATTTGCGGCAGCGCCAGTTGCAGCAGATGTGAAACTTCATCGGCAGCTTGTGCCGCGCCATGATGCGCTAAAAATTCGATGACTTGCTGGCGGAAAGCATCGCCGAAACCGCGTATCTTTTCATAGGCTTGCTCGTGCGCCACGACGACGCCGCCCAGCCACTGCTGACCCAACACCCGATCGCGATGACCGTCGGTGAAGATCACATAGCGGATCGGCTTGTCGGTCAACTGCGCAATCTGTCCGCGCCAATGACGCGCGTCGGCCGGCAGCAGCGGCGTATCGACGCAGATAACACCTTCCGGCGTGATGATCGCGCCGACCGTGCAGCCGCGATAACCGGATTCAACGTAAACGTGCGGAGAAAGTTTGTCCATAATCATTCTGTGTGAAGAGAGTTGGTTTGATGAGTGACACTTGCACCGCACTGCGTGCGGTGCAGTGCAGGTGTGAGTGACGAGTGAGAAGTGAAATCACGTTATCACTTTTCACGATTCACTTTTCAATTGACCTTTCGCCCACGCGATAACTTCTTTGATTTGATCCTCGCCGACTGCCGGGCCGCCAGCTTGGGCAAAGTCCGGTGAGCCGCCGCCTTTGCCGCCTACTCGAAGAGCGGCGGCTTTTAACAAGGCCGCTAGATCGATGGACGGAACGTCTTTCGATCGAGCGAAAGTGAGCGAGAGCGATTTGCCGGTGGCTCCTAACAGCGCCACCGTTCTCGGTCGAGCGGTGAGCAGCTGCGCCATGCGCTTTAAGTCAGCGGCATCCCGATCGATCCACACGCGGGTGATCAAGCCGTACTCGCCGCGCGCTTCGATCGCGTTTAACATTTCGGCGGCTTCATAATCTTGCAGACGCGCATTCGCTTCAACCAATTGTTTGCGAGTCGATTTGTGATCGGCTTGCAGGCGCGCAATCGCTTGATCGAGTTCCCAATAGCCGATCGTGAGATCGGCGGACACCCGATTAATTATCTGGTTTTTCGCGCGATAATCGATCAGCGCACGCCGGCCGCAGCGAAACTCTACCCGCATTTCATGGCCGCGCCGATCGAGTTTGGTGATCTTGATCAGACCCACTTCGCCCGTACGCGTCACGTGCGTCCCGCCGCAGGCCGACCAATCAAAGTCTTTGACTTCGACAATGCGAATGGACTTGGTCACTTTCGGCGCCTTGCGGAGAGGAATAGACTTCAACTCTGCATCGGTCGCGAAGCGGGCGATAATCGATCGGTTGTCGGCGACGATCGAATTGGCGACATCTTCAACCCGCTCGATTTGATTCGCCGGCAGATCGATCGTGTTGAGATCGATCGTGACAACGCCATCCGCTTCGGGATTCAAGTGAAACGAGACCGTTTCAGCTTCGGCTACTTGAATGAAGGCCTGTGACAAAATATGCTGGCCGGTATGTTGCTGCATAAAATCGAAACGGCGCGCTGGATCGATCGAGCCGGAGACGCGATCCCCGTCGATCGGTTCGGACAAAATGTGCAGCACTTCGCCATCGCTTTCACGTTCGATCACGTCCACCACGCGGACGTTGTTGAGCGTACCTCGATCGGACGGTTGGCCGCCGCTGTCGGGATAGAAGGCCGATCGGTCTAAGATCACCGCGGGCTGTCCGGCGTATTCCAATCGATCAATAATACGGGCATCGAAGGCGTGAAGATATGAATCGGCGTAATAGAGACGTTCAGTCATAGGATAGATCGAAGAGTGATAAGTGGCGAGTGAAAAGTGATCAGATCACTCGTCACTTATCACTCTTCAAGTGCTTGGGCAACAGCACGGTGAAGGTGCTGCCTTTCCCCATCTGGCTTTCAACCCAGACGCGGCCGTTGTGCTTTTCGACGATCGCTTTCACGATCGACAGGCCCAACCCGCTGCCGCTGATGTTCTCGGTGAGTTCAGACTCCACCCGATAGAACTTGTCGAAGATACGGTGTTGATCTTCAGGCGAAATACCGATGCCGGTATCGCGCACTTGCAGCACCAGGAAGTCGCCGTCTTCGCGCAGAATGACTTCGACACGGCCGTTCTCCGGGGTGTACTTGACGGCATTACCGATCAAGTTAGCGGCCACCTGTCGCAGACGCCGCGCATTGCCAATCGTCGGCGATAGATCCGGAACTTTGACGATGAGGGTTTGGCGTTTCACCGTGGCACCGGGTTGCTGCTGCTGGGCCGCTTCTTGAACGACGGTTTGCAGCTGGATGGATTCCATCTCCCAGTCCAGCCCGGCTTCGATGCGGCCAATGTCCAACAGATCGGCGATCAAGTCGACGATGTTGGTCATGCTGTTTTCAACGAGCGTCACAAATTCCTGCTGCTGCGGATTCAGCGGACCCGCGCGCGGCAATAAACTCACGTAACCACGAATGGTGGTCAGCGGCGTGCGCAGGTCGTGCGAGACGATCGATACGAACTCGCTTTTGATGCGATCCAGTTCTTTCAAGCGCGTGATGTCGTGCATGATTGCGCCGAAGCCGATGCCGCTCAACACCGAAAGAACTCCCTGTAAGATGCGGCCATCATCTAAGTTGATCTCGGCCCGCCAGTTCCGCACGCGCAGCTTGCGCTGATCAAACAGATCGATCACGCGCGGGTGATGAATCACTTCGGCCAGCGGCCGGCCGGCAACATCGCCGGTCAATTTGAACGCGTCGCGCGCCGCATTGTTGACCAACAGAATGCGCAGATCATGATCGACGACGATGACCGCATCCTGAATATCGCGCAGCATGGTGTTGAGTTTGGCGCGCTCGCTTTCGGCGGCGGAATACAAGCGGGAATTCTCGATCGCAATCGCGGCATAATCGGCGAAGGTGGATAACAAGTTGACTTCGTGATCGCTGAAGGTGCGGCTGGAGATTTTATTGTCCACGCTCAGCACGCCCATGGTTTTGCCACCGACGGTCAGCGGGACACTCAGCAGGGCTTTCACCAAAAATGAAGTGCGAATCTTAACCAGGTCATTGCCGCTGAGCACGACCGGCTTGCCCGTTTGAATAACTTGGCCCATCAAACTATCGTTGACTTTGATGCGCAGCCGCTGCGCGCCCTGTTCGGCCAGATTTTGGCTGGCACGCAGATACAGTTCGCCCGTTTCCGGATCAAGCAGCATCAACAATCCCTGCTCGGCGCGCGTCAACGTCACTGCTGCGTCCACCACTGTCGTCAAGATTTCTTCGAGGTCCAGCAGCGCGGCGGTTTTTTTGCCGACGGCGTGCATGGCATTAAATTCTTCTGATCGATCTTTGGCGTCGGTGAGCAGCGCATCGCGCTCCTGCGTCACGTGCAGTTGTTGGTGGACACGCTCGATCGCTTTAGCTAACCGATCGGCTTCCAGCGGCCTAACCAAAACATCGCGTGCGCCCGCCATCAATTCGGCCTGCACTTCTTCCAGAGTTGGATTCGCCGCGATCACAATGATCGGAATCGAGGCCGCGTATTGGGCAATGAAGGTGATCGCAGCCACGAAATCGTTCGAGGCGGCGAAAATGATCAACGCGGGATGAAAACGGCTGATCTTGGCGTGGGCTTCGTTCAGTCGGGGAACTTCAAGGTGCGCATAGCCCGCTGGATCAAGCACCTTGGCAATGAGCCAGACGCGCGATTCAACGCTGCTATCTACAATAAGAATCGGTTCGTCAGCCATGAAACCCTCGCACTGAATTCATCGCCTTGAATCATAGCACAAAACGAGTCGCGAGACTATTGCAGCTGCTGTAAGTCTTCAGGGGTGTTGAGGTTCGCGATCGACTGCCCGGACGGATCGATCACGCGCCATTCGTCTGCGGGGACTGTCGCCAAACGCACATCATCGAAGAAACTGATCACACGTCGATCGCCCTTGAGCAAATGATCTTGAATCGAGGGCAAGCAGGTGCGTCGATAAACGGCATGCAGCGGTTCATATTCACCGTCGGTCAGCATCACCACTGCATCGGCTGGCTGAGCACGATCGATCAAGTGGCGCAGCAGCGATCGATTTAAGAACGGCATATCGCAGGCCACGACGATGGCGAGATCGTTTTTCGCCGCCGATAGTCCGGTGTAAATCCCGCCGAGCGGGCCGCCGGGCGGATCGTAGTCCGGCACAATGCGCGCACCGAACGGCGCATACGTTTCCGATCGATTCGACACGACGATCACATCTTCCGATAATTCGCGCAGCAGATCGATCACGTGCGCGATGATCGGCTTGCCATCGTAATCGATCAGCGCTTTGTCGCGGCCCATGCGCCGGCTTTGCCCGCCCGCGAGGATGATGGCACTTACGGATTCCACGAGATGATCATACTCTGCTCGCAGGCGTACGTCAAACATGCTTTCATACGCAAGAATCAATCGCGGGCGTTAGCTTCAGCGAGCATAACGCGGGTGACATAGATCACTTGAAAAACGAAACAAACGGGTCTGTTTTGGACGAAGCACTTGATTTAAACTAAGATACCAGTTTTACCATCCGAATGCTTCAATATGGAGGTTACCATGGCTCTTGGCGGTTATGCTGATCACGTCGGTCACATCGATCTCAGTAGAGGCAAAGTTACTTACGACGCAATTCCCGAGGAGTGGAAACTGAAGTACATTGGGGGACGGGGCGTCGGCGTGAAGTATGTGTTTGAGAATGGCCCGAAGGTGGATCCCCTTTCACCTGAAAACATCTTGTGCTTCATGAATGGCCCGCTCACGGGCAGCGAAGCCAACATGAGCGGTCGTATGGCGGTCTGCACCCGGTCGCCTCTCACCGGCACTGTCACCGATTCGCACCACGGCGGCTGGTCAGCGGCCCGATTGCGCTGGGCTGGCTTCGACGGTCTGGTCTTCAAAGGCAAAGCCGCCAAGCCGGTATTTGCCTACGTGCACGATGGTGTGGTCGAAATGCTCGACGCTTCGGAAGTGTGGGGCAAGGGCGTCCATGACACCGTCAAGCACTTCCAGGCCAAGTATGGCGAGAAGAACCTCAGCGTCATCGCCATCGGCCAGGCCGGCGAGCACCTGGTCAAGTTTGCCTGCTGGCTAAATGAAGATGATCGCGCCAGCGGCCGCGGCGGCACGGGCTGCGTGGGCGGCAGCAAGAACCTGAAAGCCGTCGTCATCAAGGCCGAGAAGAAACTGGTCAAGGCGGCTGATCGCGCCGCCTGGAAGCCCGCTCACGAGCGTGCGCTAAAGGGGATCATGGCCGAAGAGAACATTACCAGCCCGCGCAAGGGCGGCCTCTCGGTCTATGGCACTAACGTGCTCACAAATATCACCAGCAACATAGGCGCGCTGCCAACGAGGAACAGTATGCTGACTTCCTTTGGCGAAGACGCCGAGAAGGTCAGCGGCGAGTACGTGAAGCAGAACATCCTCGTCGACGATCCCACGTGCCACGCCTGCCCGGTGGCTTGCAAGAAGGAAGTGGAAATCAAGGAAGGCCCGTGGAAGGGTCTGCATATGGAGAGCGTGGAATACGAGCCGGCCTGGTCGGTGGGCGCGAACGTTGGCAACAACGACGTGAACACGGTGGCCAAGATGATCGATCTATGCAATGACTTCGGCCTGGACGCAATCGAGATCGGTCATCCGTTGTCGATCTGGATGGAAGCCACCGAAAAAGGCTGGACCAACGGCGACGGCGGCCTGAAGTGGGGCGACATCTACGGCATGACCGAAACGGCCCGCAAGATCGCCTTCCGCGAAGGCATTGGCAATATCATGGCCGACGGCGCCAACGCAACCGCCAAGCACTTTGGCCATCCGGAAGTTGCCATGACCGCCAAGGGCCAGGGCATCCCGGCCTACGATCCGCGCGGTATGAAGGGCATGGGCCTGGCCTATGCCACCAGCAATCGCGGCGCCTGCCACTTGCGCGCGTACGTCGCGGCGGCTGAACTGAATGTCATGCCGTTTGGTTCGCTCAAGGTCGATCCGCTGGCGTGGAAGGGCAAGGGCGAACTGGTGAAGGTCTTCCAGGACATCCATGCTTTCTCGGACAGCATGGACCTGTGCAAGTTCAGTGCTTTTGCGATGGGCACCGATGAATATGCTCAACAGTATTCGGCCATGACGGGCGTGCCCTTCACCACCGACGATGTGCTGAAGACCGGCGAGCGTATCTACACCCTGGAGCGCCACTACAACAACCTAGCGGGCTTTGGCGAAGGCAGCGACACCCTGCCCAAGCGCTTCACCGAAGAAGCCTCGACCATGCCAGGCTCTAAGGGCCATGTCTGCGAGTTGAATGAGATGCTCGATGAGTATAACAAGGCGCGTGGCTGGAAGAACGGCGTGGTCCCAGAAGCCAAGCTCAAGGAACTGGGCATCATCTAAAGCCGAGGTGCGTCACCGGTGAGTGACCACCAGCTACACACAAACGGACACGACCGGTTACCGATCGCGTCCGTTTTATTTACCAGCCGATTGATCAATCACGCCCCCGCGCGCAACGTCTTCTTAGCGAATACCTCCAGGAAGGCATCAGCCAGTTGATCTTCTATTTCAATGTCCAACCGCGTCTGGCCAACCGCTAGTGAGCCCAACCGAAATGGCTCCATGCGCGTCAAGCGCACACTCCAGCCTTCCGCTCTCACTAAGCCGTCATCGATCGTCGTGCCGCCCAGCTCTTGCAAATACTCGCGCAGCAACCATAGCGGAATGCCGCGCATCTCGCGCACAATGGTCTGCATCTCAACCGCCGCCCACCGGCGGGAAGATGTTGAGGGTGTCATCTGCTTGAATCACGGTATCCATTCCTTTATCCAGATAGCACGCGTCGCGTCCATTCACGAAAATGTGGACGTGCGGATACAGGTTGCCATTCTCATCCAACATCTGATGCTGCATGGCCGGAAAGCGCGCAATGATTGCATCGATGAGCTGGCCGATGGTGATGCCGTGATCCACATCTAACTCGATCGTCTTGCCCCCAACAATCGGGCGATAGGTGGCGTAGAAGTTGACTTTCATTGCGGATGCTCCATCTCACTGTGAGTTTCCTGGTTGACTAGCTCCACGTTGATCTTCCCGCTGGCGATCGGCGAAAAGATACTCAGCACATCCTCTGGCTTCAGCCGCGTATCCAGGCCGTTGGCGAGCAAGCGCGGATTGCGCCCGTTGACGTAGATCGGCAGATACGCGTACAAGTTGCCCCGCGCATCAAACAGCTCATCCCGTAGAAACGGAAAGCGTGCGATGATCGCCTTGAGCACATCGCGCACCGTGCCGCTGCGATCAACGTTGAACTCGATCGATTTACCGCCGGCGATCGGGCGATAGATACCATAGAAATCAACGCGCACTATTTCACCTCGCCTATAATTATTCTACCACTTCACATCGCCAAACAAACTGCCCGACCTCGTTTGCAAGATCGGGCTTCATCTTCTGGCGGTTGCTGTGAGTGCCGCTGTGTGGTTTCTCGTAACCGCTTTACTTCTACACTCTTTCCAACCTCACCGCGCACACTTTATATTCCGGAATCTTCGCGATCGGATCGAGCGCGGCGATGGTGACGTTGTTGACATTCTGCGCGCCGGGGAAATGGAAGTTGCCGAAAATCAGGCCGGGCGACACTCGATCGGTGATGATCGCTGCGGCGATCATTTCGCCGCGCCGCGAAGTGACTTTTACGGTGCGGCTGCCGTTCAAGCCGATCTTGAGCGCGTCTTCGGGATTGATCTCGATCAACGATTCGGGGTAAATTTCCAGCAAGCCTTGCGATCGACGGGTCATCTCGCCGCCGTGCCAGTGATACAGCACGCGGCCCGTCGTCAACACGATCGGATATTCGGCGTCCGGCAATTCTTTCGCGGGCAAATGATCGATCGCATGGAACTTGCCTTTGCCGCGCGTGAACTGTCCGATGTGCAAAATCGGCGTGCCGGGATGATCAAGTCCTTTCACCGGCCAGTGCAGTTGCTCGCCGCGATTTAATCGATCGAAATTCACGCCCGCATAAGACGGTGTGACTTGCGCGATCTCATTCATGATGTCAGATGGACTGGCGTAATTCCAATTCGCCTGTGGCCCGATCGGTGTACGCGCTTCAAGTTCGATCACGCGCTGCGCCAACTGAGTGGTGATCAACCAATCGGGTCTTGATTCGCCGATCGGGTTGATGGCTTGTCGGATCAATTGCACGCGCCGCTCGGTGTTCGTGAACGTGCCATCTTTCTCGGCGAACGATGCACCGGGCAACAACACATCGGCAAACTGCGAAGTCTCGGACGGGAAAATTTCTTGCAGCACGATGAACTCGGCGGCTTCCAAACATTCGCGCACATGATTGAGATCAGGATCGGTCAACATGGGGTCTTCGCCCAAAATATACAACGCGCGAACTTTGCCTTCGCCCGCCTGCGGGATCATTTCCGTCACCGTCAGGCCGGGTCGATCGGAAGGGATGAAGGATGAAGGATGAGGGATGAAGTTTTCATCTTTCATACGCTGTGACGCTTCGCTCTTATTCAGCAACGCCCATGCGTCCGAAAATTTCTGGCGAACTTTTTCATCGGTGACCGCTTGATAACCGGGGAACACATTCGGCAGCGCGCCCATATCGCACGCACCCTGCACATTGTTTTGGCCGCGCAGCGGATTCACGCCGCCGCCAAGCACGCCCATGTTGCCCAACAACATTTGCAAATTACCCAGACTCAACACATTGAACACGCCGGTCGTATGCTGCGTGATGCCCATCGCCCAGAACACTGCCATCGGTTTGTTGATCGATAATAATTCTGCGGCTTGATGCAGTTGCTCGATCGAGACGCCGGTGATTTCAGACACGAGTTCGGGTGTGTATTTCTCGATCGTTGCTCTGAACTCCTCAAAGTTTTCACAGCGCTCATCGATATATTTTTGATCGTGCCGATTATTTTTGAGGATGATGTTCATCAGTCCGTTGATCAGCGCCACATCGGTGCCGGGTTTTTGGCGGATGTGCAGCGCGGCAAATTCGGTGATGTCGATCTTGCGCGGATCGGCGACAATCAATTTTACGCCGCGCTGCAACACTGCCTGTCGAATCTTCGCGCCGAAGACCGGATGCTGCTCAGTGGTGTTCGAGCCAATGATGAAGATCGCTTGTGCGTTGTCACAAATATCCTGCATCGTATTGCTCATCGCGCCGGAGCCGTAGCACATCGCCAAGCCCGCGACGGTCGATGAGTGACACAAGCGCGCGCAGTGATCGACGTTGTGCGTGCCGATGACCTGCCGCGCGAATTTTTGCATCAGATAGTTTTCTTCGTTCGTGCATTTGGCCGAAGCCAGCACACCGATCGCATCCGGGCCCGATTGCTGCTTAATCTCGATCAGTTTCTGAGCAACAATGTCATAGGCTGTGCGCCAATCCACCTCGACCCATTCGCCCCCTGCTGATTCGCTCCTTCGACTGCGTTGCGTCCTCTCTGAGTCCGCAACTCCGCTCAGGATGCTTTCAC
>JBGQGR010000053.1:0-9845 GCA_041497495.1 Anaerolineae bacterium
CTCCGAAAAGCTGGGTATGTTGGCCTCTGTTTAATTGTGGCTCGGATCGAACGAATCCGTTAAAATATAACGCATTGATTACGCGTTAGCCTTGCCCAATCAATTCGAGATTTCATAGGAGAAAACAATCATGCAATGGACTCGCGCAATTCGAATCATCATTGGCTTCAGTACATTCTTGGTAGCGGTAACTTTATTTGGCATAGGGTTTAGCACTGCGACGGAAATTGGCCCAGATCAACTGCTTCTTAAACAGTCCGACTTGCCGGCTAATGCCCATGCGCAAATCCAAAGCTCATTGGTTCCCGGTTCTAGGGAGAACGGGATGATCAATAGAGACGGAACCGACATCGTGCAAGGATATGCCGCTGGCGCGCGCGCCGATTTCATTATCCCGCTCGTGCAAGTAGAGTCCAAATTTGGCGACCAATCAATGACCCAGATTTATCTGATGAATCTCGTATATCGCTTTGCGGATGAGCACGCTGCTGCGAATGAACTTCAACGACTCAAAGATCTGTTCGCAGATTATATTGTGGCTGATCCTGCGGCAAAAGCTCAAGCAGCTAACTCGCAATCGGTCGTGTTCGAACGCGCTGACTCCGAAAATCCAGTCGCGACGATGCGCTGGCTTTTCAAACAGCGAGGCAAGTTCTTGATCGTGCTGGGTATGCCCGGCCCCCTGCAAAACTCAGCGTCTACACTCAGCGCATCAAGTTCCCAGTCCTTATCCCAGCAGTCCGTTGATAAGTTTAATCACGCGATTGGCGAACTTTTCAATGCGACAGAGGCCGTAGTGCAGAGTCGATGATGAATAAATTATAATCAGGGAAAGAGGGACGCAATACTTTGCGTCCTTTTTTGTTGCTTGTCGTTTCGTTCTCGCTACTATGCATACATTACTCCTGCATAAATGAAATTTTTAGTAAAACTGTTTCAGTGCCACTCGATTCTCTCGATCCTAATTTGACCGGCCACTGGCTCTACTGGCAACCGTCCGCTGACCAACCATTCTATGTATATGATATACAAACAAATCAAATGCTAACGGTAGTCACCCCTTCGGAGCACGAGACTATTGAATCTGTGTCGATCTTTGATAATATTGTGGCGTGGGTTCGTGCCCTTAATTCCGATCAAGGAGTACCCAAAGACAGTGTGCTAGAATGGCGAACACTCCCATGAATGGAAGCAGACCGCATTAGTTCCAGAGGTTCAAGCGATTACATTTTACCTATGAGGTGAAATTTCATGAAATTAAAAATTCTCGTTGTCAGTACCTTCCTTTTGATCTTTGTTTTCGCTAAATCGGCTCGTGCTGATATGGCACCACCCTATCAGCCTCCTGGTAGCAATATCAGCCCGAGTGGGCAGACCCAAGTTCAAATGGTTACCGAAACAGTAATATTGGATGCTCAATATCTTCATTCCTACGAAGCCGATATTCGCGTAAGCGCTAACTTTAAGATGCGCAACCTGGGAACAGTTGACGAGAATCTACAAGCACGTTTTCCATTAGAAAACCCAGCAGGTTGGGGCGACGGATACGGGAATCACCCTCAGATAAAGGATTTTGCTGTCAAAGTAAATGGAAAACCTGTTCCTGTCACAACAATTGAGGAGCCAAGCCTATCAGGCGACCCATTAATTAAATGGGCCTCCTTCAATGTGATCTTTCGAGTTAATCGAGATGTTCAGGTCGATGTGACTTACACGACTGCGCCGGTATCAGATGGCACTACTCCTTTATCGCAAATTAACTATATTCTCGAGACCGGTGCCGGTTGGCGAGGGTCCATTGGCGCTGCCGACATCATTCTGCGGTTGGCATACAGTGCAGAGCCAGACAATGTGATGATGGATACCGATTCTACTACTCCCGGTGGACAGTTAGATCGAAATGAAGTGCATTGGCATTGGGATAACTTGGAACCAACTCGAAATGACAACTTCAAAACTACTGTAATCTGGCCAGATACTTGGAGAAAAATAAGTAATTTACAGGCTAGCTTCAAAGCGAAGCCAAATAGCGTGAATGCTGCAATCGCACTGGCTGAAGCATATAGACTTGCGGGCAGTGAGCGACACGGATTTTCTGATAATAAATCACTTGCTGATCAAAGCCAAAAAACATTGGAACAAGCGCTGACACTTCGTCCTGACTCATCAGACTTGCATGCAGAGCTAGCAACGATACTCTGGTGGCGATACCAGCCAAATACAGTCATCCCAACTAATTCTAGTGTCCAGCTTATACTCAACGAAATCAATCGAACGCTTGAATTGGATGCTCAGAACCAAAAGGTTTTGAGTCTCTTTCAAGAGATGCAGTCTTCTGCAAGACACGAAGGTAATAGCTTGCCTACTCCTGGTCCATCGCCCACGCCTAGTTTATTGATTCCTTCATCAACTCCTAGCATGACTTCAACTTCCATTCCTACAGCCAAACCCAAGCCCACTGTTGTTCCTACGTTGATTTCATCGACAGTCGAAGCATCCGCTACTCCGATATCAACCTCTGTTACAGTGACAAACAGTGAAGGTCCTTGGCCGTGGTTGATTGGCTTAGTAATTGTTCTAACACTGACGATAGGTCTATTGCGATTGAAGCGATAAAGATCGGATAATCTCATTGCAAGTCTGCAATAAGTTTGACAGGACTCCAAATTTGACACTGTCGGCCTCTGGGTCGTCAGTGTCTTTTTCTTTGCTTTGTGGGTATTGTTGTTTGACCCCTCTTTCACTCAGTGCGATAATACTCACATGCCACCCGCCACCCCGCTCGATTGGCCCTACCGTTTTTCCCGCCGCGCCATTAGCGCGCGCCGATCGGTGATGCGGGAATTGATGCCGCTCACCACGCGGCCTGACATCATCTCTTTTGCGGGCGGTCTGCCCGCGCCCGATCTGTTTCCCGTTGAAGAATATCAAACCTGTATCGATCACGTGCTGACGACCGAAGGCAAACGCGCCATGCAGTACGGCCCGCCGTTCGCGCCGCTCAAAGATTCGATCGTGCATCTGATGAAGTTGCGCGGCGTCGACGTGAAAGCCGATGAAGTCTTCATTACCAACGGCGCGCAGGAAAGATTTCGGATACATCTACCTACTTATGAGCTCTAGTGCTTTGGAGGTATATGGATCAACCCCATCCCAATCAAGTCACACCACAATATAATGTGAACGTTTCTTTGTTTCGGATTGGCCGGCTATTGGGCCTTTTAGGCGGAATCGAAGGAACTATCGCCGTAGTGGTTGTCGCTCTGCCGCAGCTCGTGAACTTTTTTCCATCGTATTCCCAAATGCCATTGGTGATGGCTTGGACTATACATGGTGGTGGGGTCATTTCTCTTGCGCTAATTGGATCAGCCTTCGTGGCTCTGGGCATTAGCGCATACCAATCACGCCCGACACAGCGAAAATGGCAAACATTTCTTGTCTTTCCGATTGGGACGATCCTGACAGTTCTATCAGTTCTCAGTATCTTTACTGTTGGTAGTTTTATTCTACCTGGAGCTGCGGCAGGTCTTGTTGGGGGTCTGTTTCTACTGATCTCTTATCGTTCTCAATCCACCGCGAATTAACAAGAACTGCCCCTCCTTGTGAGGGGCAGTTCTTGTTTCGTTACTGATCTTAGACTCTCTGAATTGAGAGCCTCTTGTTGTTCCCCTATCTAAGATTGACCCCGCTTTCACTCAGTGCGATAATATTCCCATGCCATCCTCTACTCCGCTCGATTGGCCCTACCGTTTTTCCCGCCGCGCCATTAGCGCGCGCCGATCGGTGATGCGCGAGTTGATGCCGCTCACCACACGGCCGGACATCATCTCCTTTGCGGGCGGCCTGCCCGCGCCCGATCTGTTTCCCGTTGAAGATTATCAAGCCTGCATTGATCGTGTCTTGACCACTGAAGGCAAACGCGCGATGCAGTACGGCCCGCCGTTCGCGCCGCTCAAAGATTCGATCGTGCATCTGATGAAGTTGCGCGGCGTCGACGTGAAAGCCGATGAAGTCTTCATTACCAACGGCGCGCAGCAAGGGTTGAGTGTTGTCAGTCAACTGCTGCTCAATCCCGATTCGCCTGTCATCGTCGAACAGATTGCGTTCACCGGCGTCGGTCAAGTGATCGCCGAACGCAACGCGATGCCGCTGACCGTTGGCACGGATCTCGATCGAGGGATCGATGTGGATAACGTCGAATACTTGTTGAAGTTGACCGGCCAGGTGCGCGCGATCATCGAATTGCCGGACTTCCACAATCCGCTCGGCGTGAGCATTGCGGCGGAGAACAGAACCCGATTGGTTGCTCTCTCTTTTCAGTACCGCACACCGATCATCGAAGATGATCCCTACGGCTTGCTGCGTTACGAAGGCGAAAACATCCCGCCGCTCAAAGCGCACGATGTCGATGGCGGCATCATCTACCTTGGATCGTTTTCAAAAATTCTCGCGCCGGGCTTGCGGCTCGGCTGGATGATTGTGCCCCTTGCCGCACTCGGCAAACTCACCGTGATTAAAGAGTCACAGGATTTGGAAACATCGCAGCTCACTCAACGCGCGGTCACTGAATTCATTCAACGTGGTTTGTTCGATGCGCACCTGCAAAAACTCAAAGCCGCGTATGCCATTCGGCGGACGGCGATGCTCGACGCGCTCGATCGAGAATTCCCTGTCGAGGCAAAATGGTCGAAGCCCCAAGGCGGCATCTTCATTTGGGTCACGTTGCCCGAAGGCGTCTCTACATTAGAGTTGCTGCCGAAAGCCATTGAAGAAGAAAAAGTCGCGTTCATTCCCGGTTACGCGTTCGGCATCAATCGCGGCGGCGAAAGTGCCATGCGCTTGAACTTTAGCAACGCCACGCCGGAATCGATCGAGGCGGGGATCAAGCGGCTGGGTAAGATCGTTCGAGATGCAGTGTCAACGAATATGCATCGAACACCCACACTGCATCCGCAGAGCGGTGCAAGTGCCAGCGAATCAGTGAATGAGCGAGTCAGCGCTTAATGCAGTGAGCGATATGCGATAAGCCATTCGCTATCAGCCAACACCATCGGAGGAGAACATGGCAATCAAAGATTTACCCAAGGCGGAAGAGAAGCCGATCGATCAAGAAGATGATTTTCTCAGGATCAACGCGATCGATCACATTGAGTTCTGGGTCGGCAACGCGAAGCAATCGGACTTTTTCTGGAAGCAGTGGGGCTTTAAGCCGACGGCGTATAGCGGACTGGAAACGGGCAATCGGCGGTATGCGTCGTACGTGCTGCAGCAGAATCAAATCCGCTTTGTATTGAGCACGCCCTATTCGCCGCACGATGAAATGTCGGCGCACACCATGCTGCACGGCGATGGCGTGAAAGCGATCGCGATGGAAGTGGACGATGTCGAGTCGGCGTATCGTGAGACAACGGCGCGCGGCGCAAAAGGTTTGCTCACGCCGATCGAGGCGAAAGATGAATTTGGCATGCTGCGCACCGCCGAGATCGCGGGCTACGGTCAAACGATCTTCCGCTTTATCGATCGCAGCGATTACACTGGCCCGTTTAGACCGACGTATAAAGCTTTGCCCGAAGATATGACGGTGAAGTCTAGCGGTTTGGCCGCGGTCGATCATATCGTGGGCAACGTCGAGCTCGGCAAGATGAACTATTGGGTCGAGTGGTTTCACAAGACGCTGGGTTTCCGCCAGATCGTTCACTACGACGACAAAGTGATCCACACTGAATATTCGGCGTTGATGTCGAAGGTGATGGGCAACGGCAATGGCCGCATCAAGTTTCCGATCAACGAACCGGCCGAAGGCCGCAAGAAAAGTCAGATCGAAGAATATCTCGATTACTACATCGGCCCCGGCGTGCAGCACATTGCGATGATCACCGGCGACATCATCGCGACCGTGCGCGAACTGCGGAAGCGCGGCCTCGAATTTTTGCGCGTGCCAGATGCGTATTATTCAGCGCTGCCCGATCGAGTGGGTAAGATCAAAGAGTCGTATGACGACATTGCCGAACTCGGCATCTTGGCTGATCGAGACGACGAAGGTTACTTGCTACAAATTTTCAGCCGCCCGATCCAAGATCGACCGACAATGTTTATGGAAGTGATCCAGCGTCGAGGCGCGCGCGGTTTCGGTGTCGGCAATTTCAAGGCGCTGTTTGAATCGATCGAGATTGAGCAGGGCAAGCGCGGGAATTTATAATTCGTAGGGGCAAGCCTCGAGCTTGCTCATGGGCGACCACTACCCATTCGCGTTGCTCAGGGCGCTTCGCGGGGTCGCCCCTACGGTTTGAAATGTTTATTGGGGCGAGGCGACTCGCCCCATTTGATAAGGACGTACTATGAAACTCGTTTCGTATGCTTTGCCCAATCAGGCCGATACAAAACTTGGCGCGATTGTCGGCGATAACGTGATCGATCTGATCGAAGCTGAGGCATGGGCGGTGGAAACCGATCGGTTAGCGGCGCTCCGATTGCCCCACGACGCCCGTGAGCCGATCTTGGCGCTGCTCAACACGACCGCGGGGATCGATCAAGCGCGCGCGTTATTGAAGTTATTGGACAAAGAAGATATTCAGCATCTTCATCTGAATCTGCCGCTTAATAAGATTGAGCTGCGCGCGCCGATCGGGCATCCGCCGAGCTTCAGAGATTTCTACGCATTCGAGCAGCATGTGAAGACGGCGCGAGCCAATCGCGGTGCGGAAATGATCCCCGAGTGGTATGACATCGCCATCTTTTATTTTTCGAATCACAACGCGATCATTGGACCATACGCTTCAGTGAAGAGGCCGAAAGCATCGAAGTCACTGGATTTTGAATTGGAGATCGCCGCGGTGATCGGCAAGGGTGGCATCGATATTCCCGCGCGCAACGCTGATGAGCACGTCGCCGGTTATATGGTGATGAATGATTGGTCGGCGCGCGATCTGCAGATGAAAGAGATGAAAATGAATCTCGGTCCGGCCAAGGGCAAAGATTTTGCGACCACGCTCGGTCCATATCTTGTTACGCCGGATGAACTTCTTGATAGGAAGATCGATCGAGGCAACACAGGATCACTATACGACTTGCAGATGATTGGCCGCATCAATGGCCAGGAAACATCGCGCGGCAACTGGCAAGATATGCACTTCACGTTTGCCCAGATGATCGAGCGCGCATCGGCAGATGTGCTGTTGTATCCGGGCGATGTGATTGGATCGGGCACAGTCGGCACGGGCTGCTTGCTCGAACTCACCAAAGGTCAAGGTCCATGGCTGCAGCCCGGCGATGTCGTCGAGTTGGAGATTGAACGATTGGGAGTGATTAGTAATAAAGTGATTGGTAATGAGTAACTCAATCACTTTCAAAGACATTCAATCCGCCGCCATCCGATTGGTTGGTCAAGCGTATCGAACGCCGATCGTGACTTCGCGAACGTTTGATGATCTTATCGGCGCGAAAGTATTTTTCAAATGCGAGAATTTGCAGCGCGCGGGCGCGTTCAAATTCCGCGGCGCGTATAACACGATCAGTCAACTGAGTGGCGAGCAGCGATCGCGCGGCGTGGTGACGTTTTCATCCGGCAATCACGCGCAGGCGGTGGCTTTAGTTGCGCAGCTGCTCAACATGCCAGCTGTGATCGTCATGCCGCATGATGCGCCTGAAATCAAATTGAATGCGACGCGCGGATATGGTGCCGAAGTTGTTTTGTACGATCGCGTTGAACAAAAGCGTGAAGCGATTGCCAAGCAAATTGCTGAAGAGCGCGGCATGGCATTAGTCCCCCCATTCGATCATCCATATATCATCGCGGGACAAGGCACAACGGCGTTGGAGTTCATGACGGATGTCCCCGACCTCGATGTGCTGATCGTGCCGATCGGCGGCGGCGGATTGATCAGCGGGTGCAGCATTGCCGCGCACGCCCTGCGGGCGAACATCCGCGTGTTCGGCGTCGAACCGGAGACGGCGAACGATACTTTTCTTTCGTTGCAAAAAGGCGAGCGCGTGGGCACGCCTCAATCGCATTCGATCGCGGATGGCTTGCTGCCGACGATGCCAGGCGAGATCACGTTTGCGATTATGCAGCAGAATCTGGAAGCGGTTGTCTTAGTGAAAGACGAAGAATTGATCCGGGCGGTTCAGTTTCTGCTGCTGCGCATGAAGATTCTAGTCGAGCCAAGCGGCGCAGCGCCGGTGGCCGCGTTGATGAACGATCGCGTGTTGGGCGTGCGCGGGCAGAAGATCGGCGTGGTGCTGTCGGGCGGAAATATCGATCCGAAGAAGTTGCAGGAATTTTTGAATTGACCCTCACCCTAGCCCTCTCCCTAAAAGGGCGAGGGAATTGTCACAACCATGAATCTTGAAACAGATAGACTCGTCATCAAATCATTGATTGAATCAGACACTCCGGCTGTGCTGAAGGTCTATCAAGGATCAAAAGATTTCTTCGATCTGCAAACGACCGAAGAACCGTCGAGCGAACTTATCCGATCGGAGTTGGCGCAGGCCGAGAAGCAGGGCAGGGAGTTCGCCGGAATTCTTCGCCGCGCCTCAAACGATCTGATCGGCGTGATCAGTTTTGTGTCGAAAAATTTTCAAGGCCAAGCAGATTATGCCTGGATCAGTTTACTGCTGATTCGCATATCGGACCGGCGGCAAGGTTTTGGCCGCGAAGCCTATCAAGCCATCGAGCAATTTATTTTCAGTGATCCAACTGTGCAGCGCATCGGTCACGCGCTGCTGCCGCAATTCGATCCGTCATTGAAGTTTGCCGAAGCGCTGGGCTTCGAACGCGCGGGCGGGCCATTCAAAAATAAACGCGGTTTTGGTTTGTATTCATTCGTGAAGAGGCGGCCCGATCGCCAGCCAACGCCGGGCGAGCAAATCTGGCAGGAATGGCAGGCCAAGATCGAAGGCGCGGATTAAAACGATCGCGCACCGCAGATCGTAGAAATGTGGTTGACGATTTGACGGTCTGGCATTAGACTTCGATTCAGCCAAGCTGGAGGAGGAATGAGTTGAACGAATACAAGCAAAGCCGCTGGAGTTTGAAAGACATCCTCGATGAGCAGAAGATCGATCAGCAGCTGGAGCAGTTGGAACAAGCCGTTGCAGCTTTTGAAGCCCTCCGTCCACAATTAACGTCTGATATTTCCGACTCCGAATTTTTAGATGTGCTGCGCCGCTATGAAGAATTGTCGGCGATGCTGCGCGCCCTGGGTGCATATTCCGAGTTGTGGTTCTCTGAAGATACGCAGAATCAAGCCGCACTGAATCTGCAAGGCCGCTTGGATCAGATCGCAGCCGATGCGAGCAACCGGTTGTTGTTTTTTTCGTTGTGGGTGAAGGACCTGCCGGACGAGTCGATCGATCGGTTGATGCAGCTCAGCGGCGGTCGGCGTTACTTTATCGATTCGCTGCGGCGCTTTAAGCCGTACCTGCTCAGCGAATCGGAAGAGCAGCTGATCACCTTGAAAGACGTTAACGGCATCGAGGGGCTGCTGACGTTGTACGAGATGATCACGAATAAATTTGAATTCAAGCTGCAAATCGATGGCGAAACCAGGACGCTGACGCGCGATGAGTTGCAGAATTACTTCCGCAATCCGTCGCCGGAAGTGCGCGCCGCGGCTTATCAGGAGTTGTATCGCGTGTTCGCGGACAACAGCGCGGTGCTGGCGCAAATCTACAGCTATCGTGCGCGCGATTGGCACAGCGAGATGATCGATCTGCGGCACTTCACTGAGCCGATCTCGATGCAGAATTTGGCCAATGATATTCCCGATCGTGTTATCGATACGATCTTGAATGTCTGCCGTCAGAATGCCCCGCTCTTCCAGCGCTATTTCAAGTTGAAGGCC
>JBGQGR010000054.1:0-9661 GCA_041497495.1 Anaerolineae bacterium
CGCGCGGCTTTCTCCCAGGTGAATTGCTTGACCCGATCGAGCCCCGCGCTCACCGATCGATCGCGTAAGTCCGATCGATCGAGCATCTGCTTCATCGCGTGCGCGATCGCCTCGACATCTTTCGGATCGACTTGCAGGCCGACGTCGCCGATCACTTCGGGCAATGAAGACGTATTCGATCCGATCACGGGCGTGCCGCAAGCCATAGCCTCTAATAAAGGCAGACCAAAGCCTTCATATAAAGAGGCGTAGACAAAGAGGGACGCGGCGGAATAGAGTCTGGGCAAATCTTCGTCGTCCACAAAGCCGATGAAGTACACTCGATCTTTAAGTTGCCATGATTGGACGAGTGTGAAGAGGTCATCGAACATCCAGCCTTTGCCGCCGCCGATGACCAAATTCAATTGATCGTTGTTCAACTTCGCAAATGCTTCGATCAAGCGCCGATAGTTTTTGCGCGGCTGCAACGTACCGAGCGATAACGCGAACGGCTGTGATCCTATTCCGTATTTTTCTCTGACCCGATCGATCTCCGCGCGATCTTGAATCGGTTTGAAGCGAGCCTCCACTCCGCTGTACAGCACCGTAATCTTTTCCGATGGCGTGTTGAAGAGATCGATCAGATCATCTTTGGTCGCGTGCGAATCGGCCAGAATGTGAGTGGCCCGCTTCACCGATCGAGGCACAGCCTTCATCAGATAGGCGCGCAGACTCGGCCACGCCGAATCCGGATCGCGGATGAACGATAGATCGTGAACCGTCAGCAGCGTTGGGACACCGGGCAAAGTCGGGGGCAGGGTGAAATCCGGCGAATGGAACAGATCGATCTTGCCGGTGACTAATTCAATCGGGATCGGCAAGCGAGCCCGCTGCCAAATTCGAGCGAGCCATTTGTCATCAATCGGCAGATGATGAATCTCTGATCTTTGATTTCGGATCTCTGATTCTTGAATTCTGGCGCGGCTGGCGTAAAAGAGAGAGTAGCGATAATCGGACGGCAAGGCTATCAACGCACGGATCAACTCGCGCGTATAACGTCCGATGCCTGCGCCTTGTGTGGCGGCTGAAGTGTAGTCGATGCCGATTCTCATTAAAGGTTGGATGTTGAAGATTGGAAGTTGGAGAACAAGTGCTGAAGATGAGCCAGGCTTCCGTCCAACTTCCAATTTCTAACTTCAATTGCCAAATTTCACGTCGCTGTATGTAATAAATCGATTGGCGAAGAAGTTCCAGAACAGCACGACGACGACGGCGATGGCGAGCGCGCCGTTATAACCCAGTTGCTCGATCGTCATGTGCAGCGAGTTGGTGGCGAAACCGATCAGTCCGGCGAACGGCCCGGTCTGCATCGACGTGACTAGACCGATCATCGGCGCGCTCAATAAGCCAAACACAACCGATCGGACGAGCACACCGATCAGGTTGAGAATGAAGAACTGGCCGAACTGCAACAGGATCGGTTTCGATCGAGATTCGGGATACGTCCAAAATCGATTCCAGGTGAAGTTGCTGATCGCTGCACAGGTGAAGGAAATAGCTTGCGCGACAACGGCTAGAATGCTCAGCCCGCGAAACAAAAGATTGAACACGCCGAAATCGACGATGAAGCCGATCGAGCCGACGACGAGAAATTTAGTGAAGCGCTTGAATTCTTTGCGATTGGTTTTGGCGAGAGTGATCAGTTGTGTCATGAGGATTTATTTACCGCAGAGAACGCTGAGATCGCCGGGAAATCATCAAAACTCTGCGTGCTCCGCACCCTTTGCGGTTAATTCATTGCCCTACCTTAATATGCCGATAAGTGACGAAGCGATTGATGAAAAAATTCCAAAACATCGCAATGGCCACCGAGACGGCCAGCGCGCCATTGTTGGCTAACACTTCGGCGGTGCGATCCGAGACGTGCAGCAGCGCCGTCATGGTACTCATCAGCGGTTGGGGCAGAACGGTCAAGATGGGCAGGCGAATCACCAAGGCCATGGCATTGATGATGAAGAATTGAAAATATTGGCTGAGGAACGGATGCACTTTGGATTCGGGATAGGTCCAGAAACGATTCCACAAGAAGTTCTGCGTCACGGCCAGCGTGAATGAGATCGCACCGGCGACGCGCAGATCGACGTCGAAGACGTGCGCCAAAATGTTGAGTGTCCCGAAATCGACGATTGCGCCGAGCGCACCGACGATCATGAATTTGGCGAAGCGCTTCACTTCTTTTTTGTTGCGTTTGGCGAAGGTGACAATTCGTGACATGAGTTAGTGGCTGGAAGTCGGATATTGGCTCGTCATTGCGAGAAGCGCGAAGCGCGACGAAGCCATCCCATTTTTATCGTCGCTGAGATTGCTTTGCCGCCCGTAGCGGCTCGCAATGACGTGGCCTCTGGTTGTATATTGCGCGAATACAGCGCGGATAGCAAACCAAGCAATGTGCCGATTAAGAGATGGGTGTTGTTGACGTACAAATTGTCGACGAGCATGTGCACCGAGAGATACCCCCACGTGCCCAGCAGGCCAATCGCTAACACCCGATCGATCATGCGGGCTCGACGGGCAGTTCTGAAAGTCACACCAAAAATGACCAGCCACAAAAACAAATAAGCCGCCAAACCGATCACGCCCGTTTCGGCGGCGACATTCAAATAAATGTTATGCGCGTGACCCAGAGCATACGGCCAGTTGATCAAGCGATATTGCTCATACGCGCTCGCATAGTTGGCAAACCCCACGCCTGTCCACGGCTGATCGGTCAGCATGTTCAGCGCCGCCTGCCAATGTGCCTGCCGTTCGATCAAGGCATAGTTCACATCGTTGATCGACAGGCCGCGCACATCGCGGAACTGGAACAACTCGCCCGCGTCGACGAAGCGTTGATTGATCGTTTCCGGCAGCAAGCCCGAGCTTGATAGGCCGACCAGCAGGCCGATCGTGACTGCCACCAATCCCAACCCGATCCAGAGACGACGCGGAGCAACAGCGATCATCGCGCCGATTGCGGCGACGGCGGCTAACCACGCTCCACGTGAGTATGAAAGATAGAGTGCGGCGACGAGCAGAAGTGTGATGAGAGCGTAGATAATGAGTAATGCATAATGCATAATGCTTAATGGGTAATTTGCACTTCGCAATGTAGAGTACAGCGTACGCATCACAAAGTAGAAAGTCTGCGCCACCGCTATGGGCAGCACCAGACCGATAAAGCCCGCAAACGGATTCGGCTGCTCAAACGTTCCGTACGCGCGGTAAACGCCGGCGGATAACTGGAAACCAAGCGGGCCGACGCCGCGCACTCGCGCTTCGTAGATTCCGATCAAGGCCTGCGCGGTGACGGTCAGCATCACGCCGATCAAGATCCATTTGATGCCGCGCCGTTGGATCAGATCGATCGTGAATAGCACGATCACAATGATCTCGATCCACTTAATCACTTCGGGCAAGGCCAGCGACAGATCGGATGCCCACAACAGGCTGGTTGCCGCCCAGCCTACATATAACAGCAGCGGGATCAAGATCGACGATCGGGGCAAGCTGAAGTTGCGCTGGCGCAGACCCCGCAACAGCCACGCGCCGAGTGTTAACGCAACTAAAATTTGTCCGGCATCGATCGGCAGCAGACCGGGATAATAGGTGTTCATCCATGCGGCCCACGGCCCGATCGACAACGCGGCGATAAAGCCGATGCCCGGTTCGAACAACGTGCCGATCAAAACTACAGCAGCGATCACGATGAGGAGAATTGCGGGCAGTGGCAGGATCGCAATGATGAAAGCGCCAACGATCGAAACAATGATCAAGGCTGAATGATCAATGATCAATGAAGCGCGGCGAGGGTCAAGGGGCAAGAGGTGAATGATTGAATTGTGCATTATGCACTATGCATGCTGAATTAGACGCGGTTCCGAAAATACTCAATCGTTTTCGTCAAGCCTTCTTCAAGCGCAACTTTCGGTTCCCAATTCAACAGCGTCTTGGCCTTGGTGATGTCGGGCTGGCGGGTCTGCGGATCATCGACGATGCGTTTGTTCTCAAAAATGATGCCGGCTTGATTGCCCGTCAGTCGATTGATCGTCTGCGCGAATTCGAGAATCGAGAGTTCGTTGGGATTGCCGATGTTGACCGGTTCATGTTCCGCGCTCAGCAACAAGCGATAAATGCCTTCGACCAGATCGGAGCAGTAGCAAAACGATCGGGTCTGCTGGCCGTCGCCGTAAACCGTCAGTGGTTGGCCGCGCAATGATTGCGGAATGAAGTTCGGCACGACGCGGCCGTCTTCCAGTCGCATGCGCGGGCCGTAGGTATTGAAGATGCGCACGATCTTTGTGTCGACGCCATGATAACGATGATAGGCCATGGTCATCGCTTCGGCGAATCGTTTGGCTTCATCGTAGACGCCGCGCGGCCCGATCGGATTGACGTGGCCCCAATAACTTTCCGTCTGCGGATGAACTTGCGGATCGCCATACACTTCGCTGGTGGACGCGATCAAAAATCGCGCGCCCTTCGCTTTGGCGACGCCCAACGCTTTGTGGGTGCCCAACGCGCCGACCTTCAGCGTTTGGATCGGCAAGTTCAGATAATCGATCGGGCTGGCCGGTGACGCGAAATGCAGCACCGCATCGATCGGCCCGTCGACGTAGATGTAGTTGGTGACATCGTGCTTGATGAATAAGAAGCGAGCATTGCCGGCCAGATGCTCGATGTTGCGCGTGTTGCCGGTGATCAGATTGTCCATGGCGATAACGCTGTGGCCTTCAGCCAAAAATTTATCGCACAAGTGCGAGCCGAGAAAGCCCGCGCCGCCTGTGATGAGTACGCGCATGTTGACTCCGGGTGAGGGATGAAGTGCTGCGCCATTTTACCACACGGGATCGAGACGGCGAGAATGCGAGACGGCGGGAGGGCGAGACAGCGGGAGGGCGAGATTCCGCGAGGAATTGTCTCGCCGTCTCGCTATCCCGCTATTTGACTGAGTGTTTCGCCGAAGATGGAGAAGGCGCGTTGATCGAATAAGCAGACGATCACGCGTTCGATCGAGGTTATGCCATTCAGGTGATCGATGATCGTTGAAAGAATCACCTGCGCTGCTTGTTTCATTGGATAGCCGTAGACACCCGCCGAGATCGCCGGGAACGCGATCGAGGTAAGGCGATGTTCAGCGGCCAAGCGCAAACTATTTTTCACGGCAGAGGCCAGTAATTCTGCATCGCGTGGCTGTCCGGAATAGATCGGGCCAACTGTGTGAATCACATGGCGCGCTTTCAACCGATAGCCTTGCGTAATCTTGGCTTGGCCTGTTGCGCAGCCGCCCAATGTGCGACATTCTTCGAGGAGCTGCGGTCCGGCGGCGTGATGGATCGCGCCATCGACGCCGCCACCACCGAGCAATAAACTGTTGGCCGCGTTAACGATGGCAGCGACGTCGAGTGTGGTGATGTCGGCCTGGATCAATTCAAGATCGGCGTGATTAATCTTCATGCACTTACTTGATTAAACTCAACAATCGATCAGGATTGTCGGTGTTAATTCCATCGACGTTCAGGCTCAACACATGCTTGAGATCATCTGCTTCATCGATCGTCCAGGGCTGCACGGCGAGTCCGCGCGCATGGGCCGCCGAAACGAATTGTGGAGTGAGCACCGTGAAGACGCTGAACTCTTCCGGCACTTGCAGCGAATTGTAGTTCGGCGTTAAGGCCGGCGTCATGCCAAAAATGTTCAAGACAAAGAACACGGTGACTTCATCTTGCGTCGCTGAAGTTGCCACTTCGGGACATTCCTTGCGGAAGGCATCCATATTCTCTTGGTGGAAACTACTGATCAAGACACTTGATTGCATCGTATATTGTCGAATCAGCGCGCAGAAACGCTGCGCGGTTGGGATGGGATCGGTTTGTTTGATTTCGATCCCGAAGCGTTTATCCGGAAAAGCCTTGAATAATTCTTCGAGCGTCGGCACGGTAATGCCTTGCCCGCGATAGGGAAACGTCTGGCTATCATCGAGTGTGAAGTTGTAGCCCGCATCGAATTGCTTGATCTGATCGAATGTTAGATCACGGATCGCGCCGTGGCCGTTCGTCGTGCGATCGATCGTTTCGTCGTGCATCAACACCAGCACGCCGTCTTTCGTCATGTGCATATCCGTGTCCAGCACATCCACGCCCAAATCGACGGAGTGTTGAAATGCATACATGGTATTGCTCGGCCACAAATTCTCTGCGCCTTGATGTGCAAAGATCAACGGTTGATGATCGCCGAGTCGAGACGTGAACCATGGATGTGGTGCGATCGGTTTCGCGTTCGACGCGACGATCAGATAGACGACGGCGATAATCGCGATCAGGCCAAGCAGCCCTACTCCAATACGCTTCAACCATTTGCGAAGTCTCATTTGAGTTTGATCTCCTCCCGCCCGATCGTATAATCTAGCCGATCGGGCAGTTCACGGTATAACATCCGACTATCGATCAAAAAAGATGCAGCAAGAAACGCAGATACTCGCCGGTATGCAGGCGCCAATAGGCACGATTGTGCCCGCCGGGATTGATCGAGAAAGCAACCGGAATCGATCGGGCTTCAAGTTGCCCGGCTAATTGTTGCGCGCCCACGCGCAGGGGATCGACGTCGCCGACATCCAGCATGATCCGCAACGAGGGCAGGTTATCCGCCGAGCGGGCCAGCTCCAGCGGATCGTCGGGCTGTCCCTGATCGACGACCGGGCTGTAGGCGCCGACGGCCGAAAACTCTTGCGGATGCAAGAAAGCAATCTTCAAAGCCCAATAGCCGCCCAGCGATAGACCACCGATCGCTTGATCGGCTCGATCGATCTGAACGTGATAATCTTGCGCAATACTGGGTATGACATCTTTCAAGATGAACGCCGCGTAATCAAGCTGCGTTCGATATTCGCCGCCCGGCATGACGACCATGAAAGACCGCGATCCATTTTGAATCAATGCATCTGATTGAGACTGAACATTCAAATCAGGCCACTGGGTTTGATCGGCGCCGGCACCGTGCAACAAATAGATCGCGGTTAAAGGTGGGGTGGCTTCAGCATAGCACGGCGGGAGATAAATATCGACCGGGATCGATTGGCTGTAGATCGAGCTGGGGATCGTGATCGTCACAACTTGGCCAAGCGTTGCGATACAAGTTGGCGTAGACGTTGCGGTCGGCAGGCTGATCGTTGGTGTCGATGGTTCTGAGATAGCCGCGGTGTTTGTGATCTCGGCGCGGCCGAGATCGATTGGAGTTGAGATTGACCGATCGCTTGGCGTGGATTGCTGCCTGACGATGGCCGTACTGATCGCTACGGCGATCAGGATCGCGGAACTGATCAAAATGATCAAGCGTGGTTTCATATTCAAATCAGATGGACTAGTGGCCGTAAAAATAATAGGAGAGAATGAAGATTCATTCTCTCCCATGGTTGTTGGCTAAAACAAGCGTCAACTATTTTTTAGTATCAGTGGCAGATAAATATTGTAATTGACAGCTGCTCCGCCCCAGAAGCCGCCGACCAGCGAATACGATCCGCCGCTCATCGATCCGGCGTCGGGCTGGCCGATCGTTCCGCCGAGCGAATATGATCCGCCGGTGCTGAACGTCGCGCCGCCGCCATCGATCGTGTACCAGTCAAGTGAGTATGTTCCGGCCGTCGGCGCTGACTGCGATTGCGCGATCGAGGGCAGGGCGATCAACAACGTGATCACCATTGCCAAACCAAGCAAGTAGAGATATTTTGGTTTCATACGGCCACCACCTTTTCATTAAATAGTTAGCCGGTGCTTTATGGCGTTCCGGTCATAAGCAGATTATATATCGCCTCTCGTCCAGCGCCAAATCCGCAGACCATTCAGAAATCGCGTATCGGCGACTAACCATTCTTTAAAACCAATGGCAGATCGATCTTGTAGAAGTAATACGGCCCGAACCAGAAGCCGCCGTTGAGATTATACGATCCGCTGTTCATAGATCCAGCATCGGGCTGGCCGATCGTTCCACTCAGCGAGAAGTTGGCGCTGGTGCTGTCCATTACGCCGCCGCCATCGATCGTGTACCAATCGATCAAGAAAGTATCGCCCCCGCCGTGAGGCGCAGCGACGTTCGATCGGGCGAACGCGATAGAACCGATCGAGAAAAACAACACTCCGACAATCACTCCGATAGCAATGCCGAGCAATATCGATTTCATGCTGACACCTCCATTAACGCATCATGACCAACAGCGTGATTGTGCCGGTGCCGCGATCGAGTGAACCGAGCGCCTTGCCAATGATCGATCCGATCGGCGGATTCGATCCGGCACGCATGGCATGGCCCGGCGTCGATGACGCGGCTAATAGATCGCCGATGTGGATTGCACCATTCTCCGCGCTGACTTTGACTGGCACAATGCCGACAATGGCTAGAGGAATGGTGCCTGCCAGCGGGCCGTTGATTGAACTGCCGCCGACGAAGCCGGGCTTGGTCGAATACACACCGACCACACTGGCTTGATATCGGCGTGTGCTCAGATGAAGTTTGCCATCACTGCCCATGATCAACACATCGCCGGACTGCAAATTGGAAGCCGCTGGCAGCATTTCCGCAAAGTCCGCGGCAGGTGTGCTGAAACCCACATCCGATCGGACTTCGCCTGAAGTCAATACTCTAAATTGGGCATCATTCTCTGGGTTATTCACGGCTTTGATGAAGTCGCCACCGCTCGTTCCACTACTGTCCGTGCCGCCGTTTTGTAGATACAACACTTCACCCGATCCATTATTCGCAAAGTGGGCAGTAGCCAAGTTACTGGTGTTGGTAATATAGGCGGCCATACCTCCAGATGTCTGGGTATTGAAAACTCGCAGGGCAGCTTGATTGCGTGCCGAACCGGTGTTGAAGCCATACAGTAAATTACCCGAGTTTGCATTGCCTTCATAGGCGTTGCCGGCTCCAGTAGCGTATGCGCCGATGGCGTCTCCAGCATCGTAGCGAATGCCTTCAATCGCCGGATAGGCACCGCCGCTGTCGCCCAAGATTGATGGACCATCGCCCGTGTGGTGGCCGTAGATCGCCGCGCCGGTAGGTTTATTGGTTGTGCCGTAAATGCCGGTGCCATTGGTTGCTTGGCCGTACAGACCGTAACCGTTGGCACTAAAGCCGTACACGCCGCGACCGCTGCCATACCCCAACACTCCCCAGCCATCAGAACCTTGATCGGCCCGGCCTGTGATACCATTGCCGTCAGCGAGGTAGTTCTTGACGATCAACTCGTCAAATGCTGTCCCGCTGATGATCGCGCCGGGCAGCAGGCCCAACGCATACGGCGTGGCATACAGTGGCTGGCGCGCACTCAGCGTCTCGGTGATGCCGCCACCGTTCGGGCAGCGCACATCGATCTGAAGATAGCGCATATCGCCTTGAAATATATTGCCGGAATCGACGTAGGTCGTGAACAAGCCGTTGGTGACGCTGACTGGCGATGGTATGGCCGCGACCGTTTGCAACACAGTTCCGCCAGTGTACGAATCCCACAGACCGAACTGCATGTCGCAGTTGCCACTGAACGGCCCGCCATTCTTCTTGATAAGGCCCTGATAGGTGAAGCCGGCCGGCAGCGGGCCGGGGCCGCCGCCGCCGTTCGGCTGAAAGGGGACCTCGACGCTAACCTTGTCCTTGA
>JBGQGR010000055.1:0-9652 GCA_041497495.1 Anaerolineae bacterium
CTGATGCTTATCGGTTGAAATTTGAGAAGGAGAGATTGCACCCCAGGTGTTCGGTCTCCCCTTCTCTTCGTGTTTGCTGCGTGTATTTTACATATGCCACTCGCTGAAATGAGTAAATCATGATAGCTGATCTCGGATTGATTGCGACTGCTTTGGCAGCGCTTACGGCGCTGTATGCGTGCGGACTGGGTGTGTTGGGGGGCCTGAATAAACGATCGGATTACACCGAAAGCGCCCGCCGCGCCGCGGTTCTGGTCGCGCCGCTGTTGACGCTGGCGATCGTCTCCGTCATCGGCTCCAACATCATCGGCGATTATAGTTTGGAATATACAACGCGGGTCAGCAACAGCACCACGCCCTTGATCCTAAAAATCACCGCGCTGTGGGGCGGCCAGAACGGATCGATGTTGTTCTGGTGCTGGCTGATGTCGCTGTATATCTTCTTCACTTTTCGCAAGCCGTGGTCTAACAACCGCGAACTGCAGCCGTGGGTCGTGGCCATCTCGATGGGCACGCAGGCTTTCTTCGTTTTGCTCGTCTTGGTCTACGGCAATCCCTTCAATCGATTGTGGATCGATACAGTCGGCAACATCACACCCGCTTTATTTCAACCGGCCGGTCTATCGGCTTATACCGCGCTCGATGGGCAGGGCCTGAATCCATTGCTCCGTCATCCCGGCATGATCATCCATCCGCCGATGTTGTATTTGGGTTTCGTCGGTCTCACAGTTCCATTTGCGTATGGCATGGCGGCGTTGATCGCCAAAGACAAAACGGATAACTGGATTCGCGCCTCGCGCCGATCGATCCTCATTGCGTGGTTGTTCCTGAGCTGCGGCCTACTATTAGGCAGCCGCTGGGCGTATGATGTCTTGGGCTGGGGTGGTTACTGGGGTTGGGATCCGGTCGAGAATTCGGCGCTCTTGCCGTGGCTGGTCTCAACGGCATTCTTACATTCAGTGATTATTCAAGAGAAACGCGGCATGTTTAAGATTTGGAATATGGTCTTGATCATGCTGTCGTTCTGCTTGATGATCATCGGCACCTTGGCGACGCGCACCGGCTTGCTCTCTTCCGTGCACGCCTTCGCTCGATCATCGTTGTCCGTACCGTTCTTGGCGTTCGTGGGCGTTGTGCTTGTCGGCTCGACGGTCTTGATGATCATCCGATCGGAAGTGTTGAAGAGCGACAATAAACTCGATTCGATCTTCTCGCGTGAAGCAGCCTTTGTCTTGAACAACTTCTTGTTCGTGACAATCACCTTCACCGTATTTATCGGCACGTGGTATTCGTTGATCTCCGAAGCGTTGATTGGCGAGAAGCTCACCGTTGGCCCGGCGGTCTATAATCAAATGTTGGGACCGCAGGTGGCGCTGCTCATTCTGTTGATGGGCATCGGCCCGCTCGTGGCGTGGCGTCGATCGTCGCCGGAAGCATTAGGCCGCATGAGTTGGAAGTCGGCGGTACTGGCGGTGGCAGTGATGATCGCGTTGTTCCTGAGCGGCATTCAAGCGATCTGGGTCTTAGTCGGCTTCGGTTTGATCGGTTACACCTTCGGGGTGACGATCAGTGAATACTGGCGCGGCGTTCGCGCGCGGCACAAACTGTCCGGCGAGAATTACTTGACCGCTTTGATCCGGTTGTTTCAACGCAATCGACGCCGCTACGGTGGTTACTTGATTCACGTGGGTGTGTTGGTGATGGGCATCGGCATCATCGGCTCGTTGAATTATCAGCAACAAACGCAGCGGTCACTCGCGCCGGGTGGCACCGTCACGATCGGGAATTACACGATCCGCTTCGAACGATCGCTGCAATGCGATCCCTCTTCATCGATGCCGCCGGGCTGCCAAGAGTGGTATAAAGATCGCGGTCTGGACATCGCCATTCAAGCGGCTTATCTCACGGTCTCGAAGTCTGGTCAAGCGCCGCTTGAACTGACGCCTTATCAAGAAATTTTCCTGAATGGCACCGGCCAGCTCAGCCCGCCCGGCGTGCTCGGCTCGATTGCCGAAGATCTCTACATCATTTATCTGGGTGATCAAAGCGGCTTTGCGACTTTCAAAGTCTACATCAATCCCTTGATCGATTTCCTGTGGACGGGCGGGATCATTTTGGTGCTGGGCACGATCGTGGCGATGTGGCCTTCGGCTTTGGAACGGCGTCAGGCTGTTCCTATCCCCGATCGATCGCAGCTGGCTCAACGGGCGGTGAAGTAATGCGTTCACGATCGATCTGGCGCGTGACCGTTTTCTGTGGTGCGCTGATCGGCGTGTTGATGATCGCGGGCGTGGCCTTCGCTCAGAATGGTACGCCGCCCGCGCCGAAGTCCGTCACGCCCGATGATGTGAATCGCATCGCGCGGCAGTTGTATTGTCCGGTGTGCGAAAACGAACCGCTCGATGTGTGCCAAACGTCCGCGTGTCAGCAGTGGCGCGCACAGATTGGCCAGTTGGTCGCAGAAGGCAAAACCGATCCGGAAGTCATTCAATACTTCATCGATCGTTATGGACTCAAAGTAGTCGGCGCACCGCCGGTTTCCAGTGAAACGATCTGGTTGTACCTGCTGCCGGTCGTCGGCTTAATCGCCGGTGCGATCTATGTGATCTTCCTGATGCGACGTATGCGGGCGCGCGGTACCGCTGTCGCAGAAACGCCGCCCTCATCTGAGAGCGGCGACGAATACATCAAACGCGTCGAGCGTGATTTAAAGAAGTGGTGATCGCATCTAATCCGTAGCAACGGCATCCCAATGCCGTCGCGGTGATGCACTGGGATGCCCCGCCTACTAGAAAATCTCAATAACGATGACTACACTTGATTCTTCCACTCAACTTGCAAACCCACGATCTAAATCCTTGAAGCGTTTCGTGCCGATCGTGTTGGTGCTCGGTTTCGTCGCCTTCATGGCTTTCGGGCTATCGCTGCATAATCGAACTGAACCGACGTCCGGCCCCGCGCCTGATTTCACCCTGACTTTCTACCCGGGTCAGGATGGCGGCTTGGGCGTACCTCAGATCAAATTGTCAGATTTACGCGGCAAGATCGTGCTGATCAACTTCTGGGCATCATGGTGCATTCCCTGCGCTGAAGAAGCGCCGGATTTAGAAGCTACCTATTTGAAATACAAAGATCGCGGCGTGGTGTTTTTGGGTATTGCTTGGACGGATATCGAAGCGGATGCCATCAATTTCATGCGACGTTTTAACATTACGTATGCGAACGGACCCGATATCGGCAACAAAATTGCAAAACCGATATATCAAATTACCGGTGTCCCGGAGACTTTTATCGTCGATCGGACTGGCAATGTGCAGTATTTTGCCATCAGCCCGATGAAAGAGTCCGAATTGTCGTTGCAGCTCGATCGGATATTGGCACAATAAGAAGAGTGTCAGGTCATTCTGAGAATTCCATCACGCCGCCGCGTGATGGGTTGTGACACAAACTAGCGGAGGCGGCTCCCACGCTGCCCAGTTCGGGCATGGGAGCCCGAACCGCTAAGTTTCTGAACAGCGAAGCGAAGAATGACAGACCAACCCGTACAAGAAAAGTGACTATCATGGAAATCGCAGCGATCCTCATTGGAGTTATCATGGCCGCCGGAGCGGGCTGGTACGTCAGCCGACCGTTGCTGCAAACGAAACGAATGCCCACGACGGATGCACCCATACAGTCGATGGAAGTTCAGCGCGATTCGTTGTATGCGCAAATCAGCGAACTCGATCTCGATCACGCCACCGGCAAAACCAACGACGAAGATTACCAACAGGTGCGCACTGGACTTGTCACACAAGCGGCCGATATGCTGCGCCAGATCGATGGACAAAAACCACCGGCCAAGACCCGGGACGTGGATGTTGAAGCGCTGATCGCCGCGCGGCGCAAGACCACGGCTCAGCCCGCGGGGAAAGCCGATCTCGATCAACAGATCGAGGCTGCGATCAAAGCGCGTCGATCCGGCATCGTTTGCCCCAACTGCGGCAAGCTCGCCACCGCCGACGATGTGTTCTGCTCGCGCTGTGGCACGTCCCTCAAAATCCCTCAAAAGGTATAAGCGGTTCGGCATGAAAAGATTTTTCTCGATTACATTACTATTGCTGGCTGTAGTCGTACTGGCTGGCTGTTCGCTGGCCGCGCCCGCACCGACTGCTCCACTCACCGGGCCGATCGCGCAATCGCCTACACTCTCGGCCAACATTGAACCTGTGCAGCTGCCTACCCGTCGACCGAATGCCAATGCCGGCGCGGCGATCTACGTCGATAAGTGCATGGCTTGCCACGGTGAACAAGGTCGCGGTGATGGCTCGCGGGCTGCCCAGGTCCAATCACAAACCGGCACACCTCCGGCCGATCTCACCAGTGATCCGATCGCACGCGCGCAATCGCCCGAACAGTGGTACAACCAGATCACCAACGGGCAGCTCGACAAATTGATGCCGCCATTTGCGCAATCACTCAGCCCCGATCAGCGCTGGGATGTCATCGCTTATCTATGGACGCTGGCTACATCACCCAGTGAAATTGCGCAAGGCCAATCGATTTACACCTCACAATGTGGGCAGTGTCATGGTGCTACAGGTCGCGGCGACGGCCCGCAAGCCACAGGCACATTGTCAGACTTCACGAACTTTTCTATTTTCACTTCGATCGCGATCGGGCAGTGGGATCAAGCCTTGACTACAGCGCATGTGCCGTCCTTCGCCGGACAATTGAATACGATCGAGCAGCGCGCCGTGGACGATTACATTCGATCGTTGGCTTTTGATAATGCGGCTAACCCGATCGTTTCAGCAACACCCAACGCACCATCGACCGGAGCTTTGACCTCCACGACCGCGCTGTCCGGTTTAGTGCAGTCATCGATCATTCAAGGCTACTTGGTGAATGGCACTGCCGGTCAACCTGCGCCGACGAATGTGCCGATTACAATGTTCATTGTGCATGCGGATAATTCGGTGGTGAGTCAGACCTTAACGTCGGATGCTCAGGGCAAATTTGTCATTACAGATTTGAATGCGACGCACGGTGATTCGATCATCGCCGCGGCGGTTTATAAAGACCTGCGTTTCTTCAGTGAGCCGCTGGCTTACGGCCTCGATCTAACGGTGACACTGCCGATCACAGTGTATGAAGCGACTGAAGACACCAGCCACGTAAGCATCGATACACTTCACATTGTGGCGATTCCGAATGCGACGGGTCTGCAAGTCAGCGAGATCTATGTGCTGTCCAATTCGGGCGATCGCTTTGTAGCGGGCTTCGGCCAACCGATTATGCATCTCAGCCTGCCCAATGGCGCAGCGTCATTCTCGCCTGATCCCAACATGCCGTCTGATGTCTTGCAGCTGAATGGGGATGGCGTTGATTACAATGATGCAGTGCCGGTCGGTACGGGCACGGCCCAGATTATTTTCCAGTATCAACTGGCCGGTGCAAGCTTCGTACTCGATCGGCCGGTGTTCCAAAATGTCGGTTCGATCAACTTGCTGGTGGAGGGCGATGCCAATCAGCTGCAAGTTACCGGCAGTCAGTTCGTCAATGAAGGTGCGCAGCCCATTCAAGGCAAAACTTATCAGCAGTTCTTGGCCCAGAACTTAAAACCGGGGGACAAAATTTCGGTCGCTATTGCTGCGCCCGGCGCATCGATCGATTGGCGTGTGCTGCTCGGTGGCGTGTTGATTGCAGTCGGCATCATTGGCTTAATCGCTTGGCGAGTTCAGCAGAGGCGCAATGCCAACCCTGCCGCCAAGCGGCCAATGGCCGTTAAGGTCGAAGACGATCAAGACTCCCTGCTCGATCAAATCGCTGCGCTGGATGATTTGCATGACGCAGGTCAGATTGACGATGCCAGTTACAACACGAAGCGCGCGCAGTTGAAGAAGAAGCTGCTGAATTTGCTGAGTAACGAATAAGCGCAACACTATTTACTATTTACTAATTAGCAAGTAGTAATTAGTGATCAATTTTCGAATGCTTTGAGTAACAATTGATCATCGCAACTTCCCTGACCAAACAATTCGGCCCGTTCATGGCCCTCAAGGGTATTGACCTGAACATCCGGCCCGGCGAATTCGTGACGATCGTCGGGCCGAATGGCGCAGGTAAGACGACACTGTTACGCATCTTAGCGACGTTGAGCCGACCGACCGGTGGCCGCGTTTCGATTGCGGGACATGATCTGCCGAAGGGAGCAGACGATGCGCGTCGTCACATCGGGTTGTTGTCGCATCAGCCGCTGCTCTATGGTGATCTGACGGCTGAAGAGAATCTGCGTTTCTTCGGCCGATTGTATAACGTATCGAATCTTGAAAAACGGATTCTCGATCTGCTCGACGAAGTCGATCTGCTTCATCGCCGCGCCGATCGTGCGCGGACGTTTTCGCGTGGCATGCAGCAGCGTTTAGCGATCGCGCGCGCTTTGATGCACGATCCGGATGTGGTGCTGCTCGACGAACCGTTCACCGGGCTTGATCCCGACGCCTCCGATCGGTTGGAAGAACTGCTGCGCGGCTTGAATAACGGATCGCGCACGGTGGTGATGACCATCCACGATCTCGATCGAGGCTGGGCGATGTGCAATCGCGCATTGGTGATCGCGCGCGGCAAAATTGTTTTCGAAGCCAGTACTCAAGAAGTTGATCAAGCCACATTCCGATCGGAATATCATCGTGTAACAAGGTGATCCGTCATTGCGAGGAGCGAAGCGACGAAGCAAACTCGTTAATTGTGTACTGAGATTGCTTCGGCGGACAGAGTGCGCCTCGTAATGACGATCGACAATCATGACCTACTTCAAAAGTGTTTGGACGATTGTCCGAAAAGATATCATCACTGAACTGCGCAGCCGCGAAATGCTGTTCAGCATGGGCGCATTTGCGGTGCTGGTCATTCTACTGTTTTCGTTTGCGTTCGATCTGCGCGTGGCGAAGGCCGGTACTGTTGCGCCGGGCGCGTTGTGGTCGGTGATCGCTTTCGCAGGCATGCTGGGGCTGGGTCGATCATTAGCCGCCGAAATCGATCGAGGCAGTTTTGATGCGCTGCTGCTCGCGCCGATCGATCGCAGTGCGATCTTCCTGGGCAAGGCAGTGGGCATCATCATCTTCATGTCGATCATCGAAGCTGTGATCCTGCCCTTGTTTGTCATCTTCTTCAATCTGCCGTTCTTGCAGCCGCAGATTATTTTGGTTATTCTGCTGGGCACGATCGGTTATGGCGGCATCGGCACATTGTTCTCGACCATGGCGGCTAACACACGCCTGCGCGAAGTGCTGCTGCCGGTGCTGCTGCTGCCGATCGCGATTCCGGCTCTGTTGGCCGCCGTGAAATGCACGGCAGGCGCGCTCGATGGACGACCATTTGATGATTGGGCGAGTTGGTTCGGGCTGCTGGTCGCGTTTGATCTGACGATGTTAGGCGCTGCGTTTTTGTTGTATGATTTTGTGGTAGAAGATTAAGCTTGTTAACCACGAAGACACAAAGGCACGAAGTAAATAAAAAACTTTAGGTCTTTGTGCTTTTGTGGTAAATTCAATCTATGTCACAATTTGATAACGCTCTCCAAAAAATTGCCGCTCCTCGCCTGAAGGAACTCGGATACGAATACGATCCGAATCTTCGCGAAGGTGATGAACTTTTTGGGTTTAGCAAAGATCTTGGGGACCAGATCGCCGCGTTAGTGCAGTTTCAAAGAAAAGGTGGCTTATCGAACGATGAGTTCACCGTTAACCTCTTGCGCGTAAAAACCGCCGAAGTTCAGCCGCGGGTGTATGGCGGCTACGCTGGCGCCTTGGGCGCAAGGCTGACTCACATGCTGTGGTATGTGCATGAACTCCGTGACTATCCCGCGTCCGAGTATTGGTGGGTGTCCGCCGATCGATCGGGTCTTGAGGCAAATCTGATCGATGCAGTCAATCAGATCGAACGGTATGGTGTGGCGTGGATCGAAGATCCCAACGCGCCTCGACCGTGGGAGATGCCGGAATATCCGGCGGATCAATTTGTCGAAGTGTTGAATCAAGTAGTCACGCCCGATCTGGTTCGCTTGGGATTCCGATCGGATATGCACCGGCTCAACGGAAATTTTCCGTATCCGTATTTCGTGAAGCCGATCGGCGATCGACAGTATGGCATCATCGAATTTCAACAAGTTTATAGCGTCGATCCAAAGCAATTGGACTTCGATGTGCGATTACAACGCAAAGCGACGCCCGATCCATTAGACTTCTGCGGCGAACAGCGTGATTGTGCAAATATACCGCTGGGTCTGTTGGTGCGGCAGCTCAACGCATCAAGTTTGCCGGAAATACACCCGGTTTTAACGCCCTTATGGTGGACGTATTCCACACGGGCGGAGTTGATCGATCGGATGGGTGATGTGCTGGCTAAAGTGAAACAGGTTGCTATTCCGTGGTTGGAAAAATCGAACTGAAGCGTCAGTGATAAAATAGTCTGAACAGATAGGCAGCAAGGAGATCAATTAATGACACACACCAAAGATCGATTGACCGCACCGCTGATTGCGATCACGGCCATATTGATAAGCGTGGCTATATACTTTGCGTTTGGCTATGCTCACACCGCTGACAAAGCATCAGGTAGTGAGGTGCAGCGCATTTTTTATTTCCACGTCGGCATTGCGTGGATCGCCGGGCTGGCGCTGTTCGTCACGTTTGTGTGCAGCATTATCTATTTGTGGCGCGGCGAGAATCGTAAATACGATATCATCGCTTCGGCCTCGGTTGAGATTGGCGTCGTATTCGGCGTGATGGTGCTGTTGTCCGGCATGTTGTGGGCGCGGCCCGTGTGGCTTACGTGGTGGACGTGGGACCCGCGCTTGACCACGACGGCGATCACCGAATTTTTGTATGTCGCGTATCTCATGCTGCGCGGCGCGGTCGATGATCCGCAGCGGCGGGCGCGCTTCAGCGCGGTGTATGGTGTCATCGCTTTCGCCAGCGTGCCGATCACTTATTTCTCAACGAAGTGGTTCAGCACGATCCATCCCGATCTGTTTAACGGCCAAAACCTTTCGCCGCTGACCGATACGATGAAGCCGGCGATGTTCATTTCACTCGCGGCATTTACCTGTGTCTATTTGGTGCTGGTGCGCATCCGAGCGAAAGTTGAAGTCACTTCGGATGAAGTGGCAATGTTGAAGCAAGAACTTGCGAACAATTAGCAATGAACCATGATCAATGTACAATGATCGATGGTGTGTTTTCAATTATGCATTATGCACTCTGCATTAAGAATTGGAGATTAAGATGAGTTCCGAAATGCAAAATATCGTTTTATATTTGATCCCGGCTTACGTGATCTTCTGGCTGGTGACGTTTCTATATGTGTTCAGCATTCGATCGCGCCAGAAGAATTTAGAGAAAGACATCGACGTGCTGAAGATGCTGGCCGAGAAGAAGAAAGACAGAAAGTAATCACGGATTTCACGGATGACACAGATAAGAAAAAATCCGTGTGAATCCTGTTAATCCGTGTCCAATAGCCTTGCGAGTCTTTTGTAATTACTCGCGGGTACACTTTCGATAAGAATTTTTGGAGAAGTAGTGGCGCAGCAAGTATTGACTCCCGCCCCAATCAGTTTTACCGCGCGCTTTCAGACCTTCGTACATGCGTTGCTGTTCATGCTCGTCGC
>JBGQGR010000056.1:0-9652 GCA_041497495.1 Anaerolineae bacterium
ATGCGATCTCAGTTCAAGGAATTATACAACGCATGGGCGAAGACTAACATGCAGGGCAAACTCCAACGCCTCACCTGGTTGCTGTTGATCGCGATACTCTTAATCTTCGGATCGACGCGCTCGATCGCCGCCAAGATCGATCCGGGTGACGGGCATACGGCGTCAGCGATCTACATCCTTCATGGGATCGATCGGGTTGAAGATCGATCGGCGATTGCGGCAACCGGCGTGGACATCATCGAAGTAGGCAAAGATTACATCGTGATCGATGCGACACCGGAACAGATCGATCAAATAAAGCAACTCGGTTTCGCGCCGGACCAATTCCAAGCCTTGGCCGCCAGTCCATCGAGCCTCGTCGATCCGGCGTATCACACGTACGCGCAAATGGTGGCCGACATTCAATCTTACGCGATTACTTATACCAACATCATGCAGTTGATCACCGTCGGCTTGTCTTACGAAGGCCGCCCGATCTGGGCCGCGAAGATATCAGATAATCCGAATACAGATGAAGGCGAACCCGAAGTTTTATTCACGTTTCATCAACATGCGCGCGAACATCTCACCGTTGAGCAAGGTTTATACACGCTGCACTTGCTCACGGATAACTATGGCACCAATGTAACGATCACGCAGTTGGTCGACACACGCGTCGTCTGGTTGTTCTTCGATCTGAATCCAGACGGCGGCGAGTATGACATCACGGGCGGAAACTATCAAGGTTGGCGCAAGAACTGCCAGCCGGTATGCGATTCGAGTTACCTAGGCACCGATCTCAATCGCAACTGGGATTATCGCTGGGGCTGCTGTGGTGGATCGAGTGCCATCTCTTCAGATGAGACCTATCGCGGGCCGTCGGCATTTTCTACGCCAGAGACAACCGTGATCAGCAACTTCGTCGCTACCCGCGTCATTAGCGGTGTGCAGCGCATCAAAGTCGCGATCGATTTTCATACCTACAGCGAATTAGTTTTGTGGCCGTATGGCTACACCAATGATCCCATCCCCTCCGATATGACACAGCATGACCACGACATCTTTGTGACGATGGGCGAAGCGATGGCTGGGATGAACGGCTACACGCCGGAACAAGCCAGTGATCTATACATCGCTGACGGCACGATCGATGATTGGCTGTACGGTGTATATCGCATTTATGCTTTTACATTTGAGATGTATCCAACTTCATTTAATCCGGGATTTTATCCGTCGGGCGATCACATTGCCACCGAGACTGAACGCAACCGCGAGCCGATCTTGTACGCGATCGATGTGGCCGGCAATCCCGATCAAGTTCTGCCGCCGCCGCTGCCTCCGCAAGCCTATTTACCAATCGTCATGCGCTGACAATCGATCACAGATATCAGATGTGCTTGAGCTATGAATATGAGTGAGGTAGAATGACGCGCGTCCGATTGATATGAATCAATTGCCAGCCGTCAATGGCTCAGGCAACGTAGCACTCGCGCTCGATCACGGCAATCCGTTCCAAGTGATCAGCATCAAAGTTTTCTTGCCACTGGTGTCGAAGAACCAGTGACACGCCGGACAGGCCGCATCGTTCGATGGTACAATCTCGCGCAGCGGAGTATTTGATTGGTCAAAATCACACAGACACAACGTTCAGCATCAATCGATCGTGGGAGGCTCGCTATGAATAACAAAGTTCGTTCGCTAGGGATAACACTTGCCGTTGGAATGGCTGTGATGATGGTTTTACTATTGGCGATCCGATTCGCCCGAGCAAGCGGCGTGGTCAGCGGCAGCTGCACTGAGACCGCATTGGATACTGCTTTGTCGGGCGGCGGTCTGGTGGCCTTCAGCTGCGGTGGGCCAAAAACCATCAACTTCACGTTCTACAAACAGATCGGCGACAACACCACGATCGATGGCGGCGGCGTGATTACGTTATCGGGCAACAACACTTCGCCACTCTTTCAAGTCTTCTTTGGTAAAACGCTGACCTTAACCAACATCACATTGGCCAACGGCTACGCCGGGCCGATATCCGGTTTATCTTCGGGCGGGATCGAGAACATCGGGACGCTGGTGATCGTCAACGGCCGCTTGGTCAACAATCGCACATGGGACGGCGGCGGCGCACTCCATAATTACGGCGTAGCTAAAGTCTCGAACAGTGTCTTCATCAGCAATGCCGCCGAAATCGCGGGCGGCGCGATCTATAACGACAGCGGCGGGGTGATCACGTTGACGACGGTCACTATCACGCACAACCTGGTCACCACAACAACCATCCCATCGTATGGCGGCGGTATCTATAATGAAGGCCAAGTCACCATGAACGGCGGCGGTTTGTTCAATAACGTTGGCATCTCACCAACAAACTATTTATTCGGCGGCGGCGGCATCTACAATAACGGCAACGTCTCTGGTCAGGGCATTGTCAATTTCAACTCCGTCACATTGCAGGGCAATCATGCCGGTTTTGCCGGAGGAATGTACAACTTTGACGGCAAAACTACGCTGCACAGCACCACCGTTGACAGCAACACTAGCCTCATCACTGGCGGCGGTGTGTTTAACTCCGGTAGCGCGGCTGTTCTGAAAGTCTACAACAGTCAGATCACGCGCAACTCATCGGGCCTGGGCGGCGGTTTCTATTTGGGCGGCAGCGGCGCGAGTGTCGTCATCTCACAAACTCGCGTTTCACAAAACACCGCACCCACCTCGCTGGGTGGCGGCATCCGCAATTTCGGCTCGCTGTCGATCTACCAAAGCACGATCGATCACAACACCGCGTTGAACGGCGGCGGCATCGCCAATAAAGGCGGCGGTATCTATGCGGAGAACAGCACCTTCAGCGCCAACCAAGCTGGTGAAACCGCCGTATTTGACACCACTGTCTCCCTCGGCGGCGGAATTTTCAGCGAACTCAACTCCTCGACCATTTTGCTGGTCAACGTGACGATCAATCAAAATCAGGCGATAGTCGGCGCGGGACTGGAGATCACGAACGTGGCCGTGTTGACCATGCGCAATACCGCGATCGGCGATACGTGCGATGTCGGCTCGGTGTTTGATTCTGGCGGCAATCATGCCGTGGATAGCAATTGTCTGACGACGACCAATGCCAATCTCAAATTAGGCCCGTTGATGAACAACGGCGGATCGACGCCGACGCACCTACCATTGTCGGGTAGCCCGCTGATCAACGGCGGCATCAACTCCGGCTGTCCATCAGTCGATCAACGCGGCAAATCACGTCCGTATAACGTCACGTGCGATTCCGGCTCGGTAGAATTCTCGGCGGGCGATCCCACATCGTTCGTTTATCTGCCGATCGTGTTGAAGTAGTCCTCGCACCCAAGACTCGCAGGGTTTTGGAAACCCTGCGAGTCTGTCCATGTGAGTTGTGAGCCGGCCTTGAAGGGCGAGTCGGTGACTCGCCCGTCAAGGCTGATGTGGTCTGTGCCCTCACTCGCATCGCACAACTCCACAAGTGATCCATGTCCTCCCCCCGACATCCTAAGCGGCACGTAGCAAAGTCGAAGCAGGGGGAGACACGCGATCGATTCCACCTCGAATGTCAATCCGGCGGATCATCGTCATTGCGAACCGCTGGAAGCGGCGCGGCAACACTTGCACCGCAATGCGGAGCAGTGCAGGTGTCTCATTGTCATTCCACCTTTGATCGATGTCGATGCTGTTGATTCAACACTTCACTCGAATGATGACACGTGCTAGACAATTTGTTTGCTTATTACTTCATCCGATCAGATGATCAATATCAGCCCATACGCTTTAAAAGAAAACTATGCCAGTCCCGAACGTCAAGCGCGAGACAAGATCGATCAATGGCTGGCAGATGCCGGCTGGCGTATCGTTCCGTATCCTCGCTGGCAAGCATCGATTGATGTCTGCCGTTAAATATCACCCGCAGGTCATTTCGAGCGCAGCAACGCCTGGTGGGCCACCAATTCCTAATGGTATCGGGAATGGGCCGAAATCTTTAATTCGATCAGCCCAGAGATTTCTCCTCGCTCCGCTCGTCGAAATGACGACTCACAATTTTTTGACAAAGATCAATGTATTCCCCAACGCTGACGTCCGATAATCGACGTGATCCATTGTCTGGTAAATGAAATACAATCCAAAGCCCGCCGTCGGTCGATCGTCAAGCATGGCTTCGATATCGGGGGCGGGCGGCTCGCTCGGCTCAAACGGGTGGCCGAAATCGGTAAGGTTGACGACGATCTGCTTCGGATCGAACTTCAACATCAAGAGGATCGAACCGGGATCCATACCGGCGTAACCATGCTCGATCACATTCGTACTGGCTTCGTCGACGGCGAGTTTCAATTTGAAGGCAATGTCCTCTGGCACGTTTTCCTGGCGGCAAGCAGCGTCGATGAAGTCACGGAATACGCTAAGTGCAGTTAACGCTGCGGCGCGGGTGAGTTTGTATTGATGAGTCATAACAACTCTCAATGAACAATGGGCAATTAGCAATTTGCAATGATTAACGCGCAATGTTCATTGTTTGCAATTCCTGATCCCTGATAAATTGCATCCGGAAACGTCTTCACTCCGGCGTGATGCCCGGCCTGTTTGATCATGCGCAGCTCATTCCACGGCGCGCCGATCGCTTCGAGGATGCCAGCCTGTATCGCCCACGCCGCTGCGCGAATGGGCATCGATCGTCCGCTGCTTGATCATTCAACTCGGCCAGATATTGATCGCGATCGATCAGCGATCGCGCCGCAACGAGCGCCGTCTCCCGCGGTGGATCGTCGTTTGAGTGAAGTGCTTGCCGCATGGGCTCGATCAAATCGCGTGAGTGTGGACGGCCTTCGCCCGATTGAAAGCTAAAGATCGATCGAAGCCGATGAGTGCGGGAGACAGGCGCGCTGGTGGTCAACTGCCATCCCAAATTGGTGTGCCACCCCGGCGGCGGATGCGATCCGTCAGAATTTCAATGTGACGTTTCTCGGCCGGACCGCGCAAGTTGATCGCAGCTTGAGTGAAATAATGATGCGCCTCTAAGAAACTGAGTTGAATCTCATCCCACTCTTCTAAGGTACTGGGCAGATTAAAGTTGATCAATTCCTGGCGGAGCAGTAGATTGCGGGGAAAATAATCGTCGCGGCCTAAAGCATCCAGATCGGCATCGGCCATGATCTGTTCTAACAGCGTATGCGGGGTCTGCGGTAGTTTGGTGGCGCGGATGATATTTTCGATCACATCGATCTGGTGCGGCTGATAACCAAAGCTGGGCAGCACCTCACGCGCAATGCGAATACTGACGACCTCGTGCCCGGTGCGCAGTTCCACAAAACCGAGATCATGAAAGTAAGCGGCAGTCAATAGCAACAATCGATCATCGCCGATGACGCCTTCCATCTCGGCGAACCGTTCGACGGCCGGCACGACATCATCGCGCGTGTGCCATACCGAGTGAAAGACCAGCCGCGGTGCCAGCTCGCTTTCCAAGCGGCCCATCGCGTATTGGATCGCGCCGGTAACATACGGTTTAGAGGTCATACACTGTCGATCTTCTTCTGGCTTAAGCAGTCGAGATTCGCCACCGCTTCATTCAAACGCGCGGCCCGCGTGCGAATGACGCCCAAAGCCACTGGCGGCTTTTCAGTCAGCAATTCCCAGAAATCATCGTAATCGATCTTGAGCATCGTCAAGTCCGTCAACGCCTGACAATCTGCCGAGCGCGGTTGACGGCTGTTAATCGCCATTTCGCCAATGGCCTCGTTCGCGCTGCGCCCGCCATTCGATCGGGTACGCTTTGGCCGCGCGCCGCAGCATAGCGTCGATCGGTGGGCATTTAGATCAGCAGTTGATCCATTCAGATCGATCCTAAACAGTTTGAACAGCGGTAGCATTTTGGCTATGAGGACAGCGCCGGTATTGTATCTGGATTCCAGCCAATCCGCAAACAATTAAAGAGATCATTGTATGCGAGGGGAGTTTTTGTTGCCATTTGCTTCTCGAAAGTGTGCCCTCGTTGAATCTTTTCGCCTCCTGCTATTTCTGCTCGCGCGGTTAGATGCCGCCGAAGACGGCGGAGTGGGTAATAATTTTCTTGTAAGGAAGTTTATTTGAAACACTGGCCTCACACCTACAGCCTCAACGAATTGATCGAAATCGTTGAACAACTTCCGACTTGATGGTCTGGCCGCTCTAGACCTTGCCGATTCCAATCAAAGTAGATAGAATACACCTACCCGCCGCCAAGGCGGGCTTGTCTATCTTGAGGAGCGACTATGACGGTTCTCGTTCGCGATCAAATCATCGACCTACTGCGCCGCGCTGTCATGAGCGCGCAGCAGGATAAATCTTTACCGGAGTTCGAGCTACCCGCGCTAGATCTGGCGCGTCCCAAGCAAGCCGCGCATGGCGATTATTCGAGCAGCGTAGCCATGGCGACCGCGAAGTTAGCCAAACTGCCGCCACTGCAAATCGCCGCTATCGTCAAAGAGCATATCGCCGGTGCTGACTTCATCCGTCAGATCGATATCGCCGCGCCGGGTTATCTCAACATCAAGTTGACTGATCGCTGGTTGACTGATCAAGTGAATGTCATTGTCAAGCACGGATCGGCGTGGGCTGATCTATCGATCGGCAACAGCCTGCGTGTGCAAGTGGAACATGGCTCGGCGAATCCCACCGGTCCAATCACGATCGGATCGGCACGCAACGTCACCATCGGCGACACGATTGCCAATTTGCTGCAAGCCTGCGGCTACGCTGTGCAGCGCGAGTACTACGTGAATGATGCCGGCTCGCAGATTCGGCATTTCGGCGAATCGATTTATGCGCGCTATGCCCAAGCCTTAGGCCAGGACGAACCATTCCCAGAAGATGGTTACAAAGGCGCCTATGTTGCCGACATCGCTCAAGCGCTGGCTAAAGAACATGGCCGTAAGTTTCTCAGCATGGATAAGCAGACAGCGATTCGCGAATTGGGCAAGCAGGCGCTCGATCAAATGGTCGAGGGCGCCAAGCACACTTTAGCGCGCGCCAACATTCAATACGATCGTTGGTTCAGCGAACGATCGTTATATGAGTCAGGCTTGTTCGATCGAACGTTGGCGGTGTTGCGCACCAAAGATTTGTTATACGAGCTAGACGAAGCCACTTGGTTCAAAGCCACACAGTTCGGCGCGGACAAAGACGCCGTCGTCATCCGATCGGCTAAAGTGATCCCTGAGCCAAGCGAACGGCCGACGTACTTCGGCAGCGACATCGCCTATGTGTACGACAAGTTCATCGATCGCAAGTTTGATCGGGTGATCTATGTATGGGGCGCGGATCATCACGGTGATCTGCCGCGCATGGCCGCCATCCGCCAGGTATACGGCATCGAGGCGAGCCGCTTGAAGATCGTGCTGTATCAACTGGTCAACATCACGCGCGGCGGTGAAGAAGTGCGGCAGTCGAAGCGCAGCGGCGATTTCCTCACGCTCGACGAAGTGATCGACGAGATCGGCTCGGATGCGATCCGGTTTATGCTGTTGACCCGCACGGTCGACAGCAAGCTCACGCTCGATCTTGATCTGGCGAAAGAACAATCGGATAAGAACCCGGTTTACTACGTGCAATACGCGCATGCCCGCATCGCCAGCATCGTCCGCAAGGCCGACCGGGATCTATCAGTAATGAAATTGCCTCAAGCCGATGTGCAGCTGCTCACCCATTCCGCCGAACTTACGTTGATCCGCAAGATGCTGGAACTGCCCGTCGTGATCGAATTAGCCGCGCGCGATCTCGCGCCGCATCACCTGACGTATTACGCGCAGGAACTCGCTTCGACCTTCAGCGCCTTCTATCGCGATTGCAAAGTTGTCGATGCCGAAGCGCCAGCCGTCACGGCTGCGCGGCTTCACCTATCCACCGCGGTGAAGATTACACTCGCGCGTGTCTTGAATCTGATGGGCATGAGCGCGCCGGAGTCGATGTAGAAATTGGAAGTTAGAGGTTGGAGATTGGAAGGGTCTCGATGCCGATCAAGAGTTATCGCGATCTAGAGGCATACCAACGGGCCAAGAAACTGATTGTGCCCATTTACGAACTTGTCGCAACGTTTCCTTCGAGCGAGAAATTTGATCTATGCGATCAGATGCGGCGAGCTTACAAATCGGTTGTCGATAATATCGTTGAAGGTTATAGCCATAAAGACACAGTAGCAAAAATGAAATCGCACTGGCGCATCTCCATGGGATCAGCAAACGAAATGGTTGAACATCTGGAACAAACTACCGTGCTCAAATATGCCGCCATCGAAATTGTTCAACCGATGATAGACGAATACACGATTATCGCAAAGCAGCAAAACATGCTTATCCAAAATTGGCGCAAGTTTTAGCGAACGATCCATCCAACATCCAATTTCCAACATCGAACGTCAAGGAGCAGTATGACCATTCAACCCGATCGCTGGATTCGCAAGATGGCAACCGAGCACGGCATGATCGAGCCGTTTGTCGAGAAGCAAGTCAGCAACCATGTCATCTCGTATGGCGTGTCGTCGTATGGCTACGACATCCGCGTGGCAGACGAATATAAAATTTTCACCAACGTTTATTCGGCCGTCGTCGATCCGAAACAGTTCGACGCACGATCGATGGTGGACTTCCAGGGCGACGTGTGCGTCATTCCGCCGAACTCGTTCGTGCTCGCCCGAACGATCGAGTATTTCCGCATCCCGCGCAATGTGCTAACGATCTGCCTGGGCAAATCGACCTATGCCCGCTGCGGCCTGATCGTCAACGTCACGCCGTTCGAACCAGAGTGGGAAGGCTATGTCACACTCGAAATCAGCAACACGACACCTCTGCCCGCAAAAGTGTATTCGAATGAAGGCATTGCGCAGGTGTTGTTCTTCGTCGCCGATGAAGAATGCGAGACGTCGTATAAGGATCGCAAGGGCAAGTATGATAAGCAGATGGGTGTCGTGCTGCCGAGAGTGATCAAATGAAAGGCGATGATGAAACTTGAACGATATTCAATTGGATATCCATGAATTCGAGAAGCACTTTAACAAATATTATCGCCTCATGAAGAGCGGCATTAAGATAGCGATCATTGAAGGAAGTTATTCGACGCGCCGCCGATAGCAAACGCTTGCTGAATGATCACATGCAGATCATGCAAAGTCTGCACGCCCAACAATTCGATCTCACGCCACACCTGCGGCTGGCGTTGAGAAGTCACTTTGAGCGTATACCCAATATCCATCGTCAAATTATCCAGCGTTAACGATGTTCCGACTTAGGGCTGTCGGAACTACGATGACAATCACAGCGATGGCGCCGGGATGCCATCGCCACTGTCATCATTGTAAGATTCACTGCATCAGAAGTAAAAAGCCTACGGCAAGTGTAATCGTCCTGCAACGCTCGATTAAATGCGATTGGACTTACAATAACAGCGCGGAGCCGGTTCAGATTGAGGAGGTGTGCCGTGCGCCGATTCCTGTCCATCACGATCATCGCCATCGCGCCGATCCTTATCGCTTTATTGGGCCGCCCCGATCGATCGGGCTTGAGTGCCGCCAGATCGAATTTGATCAGCGGCATCACGACAATCATGACCGACATAATATCGATCCCCACCTATCCTTATCAATCAAAATTGTTCTGGATTACCAACACCACCTACAACATTTCGTATCCGG
>JBGQGR010000057.1:0-9623 GCA_041497495.1 Anaerolineae bacterium
GCCGATCGAATGACTCAAGTCTCACAACATCAACGCCCCTGCCCGCTGAGCGATCTTGGTGATCGACGGCATATCATAAACGAATCCGCTCTTAAACGCTGTGTGAGTGAAAGTCACCAAGGCCGTGGTGTGATCGATCTCCGCGTCAACGGTCTCAGGCGAAACGGTCTGGCCATCAACCGCATGGATCACATTCAGTTTCCGATCGCAGCCCAACAGATCGACTGCACCCTGCAGGATGTACACGTCCGACGGAAAATTCAGATCGTCTGTCACGATCTTCGTTCGATCCGATCGCGCGCGCAGTGCCGCCACGACCAACTTAAAAAAATTCACCGAGGTTGAATCGCACACAATCACTTCATCCGCCTCCGCGCCGATCAACTGCGCGATCTTCGCGCCGATGCGCTGCGGCGCAGTAAACCAGCCTTCATTCCAGCCGCGAATCAACCGGCTGCCCCATTCACCTTCAACCACTGCCTGCATCCGATCGATGCTGCGCTTCGGCAGGCGTCCCAATGAATTACCGTCAAGGTAAATCAGATCGGGATCATCGATCACGAACTCGTCACGGAAACGAGCAAGCTCGTCGTGTTTGTCTAGATCGATGGCGTATTCAACATCGGTGCGAATGGTCATATGTTTTCTCCGTAGGGGCGACCCCGCGAAGCGCACCCGAAGTGTAGCGGAGCGGTGTCGTGGTCGCCCGTGGGCAGGCACGAGGCCTGCCCCTATAACACAATATTTGTTGTGTAATTAATCCGATCCCGATTCGGAATCACGTACGAAAAGACTTTCTCGGCGTCCAAAAACTTATCCAGCGAGCCATGCTTCGCAACCAGATCGGGCAACTTGGCCGAACGGCGCACGCCTTCAATCGCCTTGAAATCACGCGGAAAATTCGGCGCAGCCCAGCCGAAGCGGCGCTTGATCAAATCGATCACGCGCAGCACTTTCGGCAATTCATCCGGTCGATTCCACACGCATTGATGCCCGCCTATAGCCAGGTGCTTCGATCGACGTTGAATGTTATCATCCTCGATCAGTTCGGCGATATCGATCTTGCTCAAAACCTGATCGCGCATTTCTTCTTCGAACTCGCCTGTGGCAGTCTGATCGAACGTATTGATCAATTCACTGACGGGCAGCCACTCCTGCAGCCACGCTTTCACATTATCCCGATAAACCTGCGCGTTGATCCACGTCGAATCAGCCAGCCACAACATCAACGTCGCCGGGCGGCGATTCTTGATCGATTGATCGTGCAGCCACAACAATAAATGGATTGTGCCGAGCGGGTACTTGTGCTTGAAGTCCGATTGATCGATCCCGCGCAGCAAGTTGGGATTGAGGCTCGATCGGTGGCCGGGAACTTTATCCGTCGATGCCGATTTCAAAATGTGATGACCGATCGAAGCGATATCTGCGTGGCAAATATCCAGATCAACCCAGACGCATTCGTGCAGATCGGTTTTTGGATCAAAGTAGATGGTGGAGTAGTTATAGAAGCCCGCGAGCGACCAGCCCAGATAATCGTGCAAGAACTGCGCGGACAGTAACGCATCCAGATCGTTGCCGATGATCATGCGCTGATTGCGCTGGGTAAGCCACGGAAATTTGAGCAGGATGGCCGATCGGTCAAACACAGAATGTGCTCTCAATGACCTATGAAGAATGGAAGTCACGCAGCACGTTACACCTGCACTGCAACGGACGCAGTGCGGTGCAAGTGTCACGTGTCACGTCATCATTCTTCATAAAACTTGCTGCGAAGTTTTTTCGCTTGACTTTGCTTCTTCTTGCTGGCAGTGCGCTTTTCTTTTGAGGCTTTCGTCGGGTGAGTAGGCCGCCGGGGTTTGGGCACCCGCAAAGCAGCGATCAACATGGACTTAAATTTTTCAGTGACTGCCTGCTTATTCTGAAACTGGCTCCGCTCTGATTGGGCGCTGAGCTGCAATACGCCGTCTTGATCGATCAAGCTCTTGAGTTTGTGCAAGAGCCGCTGGCGCTGTGCTTCAGTCAGTGCCGACGAATGCAGCACGTCGAACCACAACTCGACTTGGGTCGACGTTTTGTTGACGTGCTGGCCGCCCGGCCCGCTGCTGCGCACGAAGCGATAGCGCACTTCGGACAGCGGAATACTAATCGTTGGCATAATAATAACTTTGGCTGGCATTTCAATTCGCCTTCAGCGCCGACAAATATCATGGCACTAACTGGAGTCGTGACACTATATTTTGTCGATAATGCTGTGTAAGATAACTTAGATTCAACTCACAAGGACATTCAAGTATGACACCGCTGACCGTGCTGGCCGATCCGATTGAGCATGCTGAAATCGGTTACAGGTTCGAGCCGTTTGCAGACCCGCGCCTGCCCGGGCATCCCAAACTGCAAGTCGTCATTTACGCCCAGCCGACCCTGCAGCATTACGATCCGGAATCGATCGAAGTGCCGATCGTGACCAGCAGCCATCATCTTGAATCTCGACTGATCCGGCATCTCGCGCCGCGCCACGAGACGCTGCGCGTGTGCGCCGGAACGATCATCATTCGCGATCGAGTCAACAAAGAAGTGGAAGTCTTCAGCCTCGGCGGCGAACTGAGCATCGACTCGCATTTCGATCACACGGTCTGCACTTTGATTTCGCCCGCGCCCATCTTCGATCTCTTATCGGAGCATTCGTTATCGGTGCTGGTCGCCGAAGAGATCGAAATGCTGCTGGCCGAACGGCGCGCGGCCTGGGCTGCTCGGCCAAACTTGTTCGATGAACGGCTGGCCTGCGCCGAGCCGTGGTTATTGTTTGCCGCTTGTCTCAAGGCTTTGAGTGTGCGCTTCGCTCATCACAGTGTATCGATCGACGATCCCGATTATCACTTGATTCATTTCTTGCGATCTGAAATCTGTCTCGGACCCGATGGTTGGATCTCGCCCTCGAAGATCATTCCAAACTTGGCCGACTTACTTTAGCCGCTTACTTTCCCGTTGCACTAGCCCTCAGCACATCCCCTGCTCGCTTGAGATCATCTTCATCAAATTTGCGCAGCATCGGCACTTTCCATGCCACGAGAGCGACAGCGAGCAAACAACCTAGTCCGCCCGTAATCACGCTCAACGGTGCGCCGACCAACGCCGCGACGACACCGGCTTCCAATTCGCCCAACTGCGGTCCGCCCATGAAGAAGATCATGTTGACGGACGTCATTCGCCCGCGAATATAATCGGGGGTCACCAGCTGCCGAATGGTTGATCGCAAGATGGTGCTGACGTTATCTGCGATGCCGGTCAGACCGAGGAAGATCAATGACAAGAAGAATGAAGTCGAGATCCCAAAGGCGAGTGTCGCCAAGCCATAGAGTGTGACCGACCACAAAATCAACGCGCCCGGCCGCTTGATGCGCGTGATCGCCACACTTAATGTGCCACCAGATAACAAGGCCCCAATCGCTGGTGCTGCTGCCAAAAAGCCAAAGCCCTGCGCGCCGACATTCAAAATCTTCGCCGCAAAAATCGGCAGCAGTTGATTGGCCGAAGAGAAAAACGTCGCGATGAAATCCAGCGTCATCGTCGACCAGATGATCGGTTGATGGCGCACAAACGAGATGCCTTCGCGCACCGAGCCCAGATCGATTTTGCGTGTGGCGACTTTTACCGGATGCATGAATACTAGCGCGACAATCACTGCGAGGAAAGACAGCGAGTTGATCCAGTACACGATCGAGATACTGTGGCTGGCGATCAGAAAACCCGCTAATGTCGGGCCGACGATCGTCGCGGTCTGGAACATGATCGAGTTGAGGCTCATGGCATTCGTCAGATGCTCGCGCGGCACCAAACTGGGGACCAAGGCTTGGCGCGCCGGACTATCGAAAGCCCAGGCGGCCGCCGCACAGGCATTGATTACATAGATCGGCCAGACGATGTTGAGGCCGCGATCGGTTAGGAAACCCAAGACAGCAGCGAAGATCGCCATGGCCGATTGGGTCAAGATCATCAACTTGCGCCGATCGCGCGCATCGGCCACGGCCCCGCCGATCAGCGAGAAAAAAACGATCGGCAGGACACGCGATAAACCCACCAGACCCAAAGCCAGCGGATTGTAGTTGGTCAACACCGAGATGTGCCAGTTGATCGTCAAAACTTGCATGGTCGAACCAGTCTGTGAAATCAACTGGCCCGTCCATAGCAATCGATAGTCGCGATACCGCATGGCAACAAATGGCAGATGACGAGATGTTTTCGGCGTCATAGAGAATGAACGGTAAACCTTTGTAAGCAAACTATACCACAGCGCCAACAGTCTACGATCCGTCGGAAGGCAGCGTCCACGCAATGCATCTCAGCGGGTCGGGCTCCCACGTCCAGCCTCAAGCGGCATGGGAGCCGCTTCGGCTGATGCCAGACAACCTGCGCTTGCATACAGAAGGCAGGTTGTCTTGACGCTGACCTTCTTTCTGTTAGAATCATCCCATGATCAAAGTGACATATCGCGATCAACACTGGGAAGTGCGGGGCAACCTCACCGTGCGTGAATTGATTCAGCAAGTAGGGCTCGATCCGGCGACCGTTATCGCCGCGCGCGACGGCAAGTTAGTATTCGACAAAGAATTGCTTGGCGAGGACGACGAGATCAAATTGATCGCGGTCATTTCAGGTGGCTGATACGCTGATTCGAAGTTTACGGGAATATGGCCGAGGGGATCAAATACTCACCAGTATCGGTACGCCATGGCTGATCAAGAGCGGCTATGAAGTGATCGCCACGCCATTGACTTACGCCGTCGTCAATTTTCTCAGGCGCGCCGAAAACTTGGACGCGTACGATCGCGATACGAATTTCATGCCATTTAAATTTGAAACAGAATGAGAGGATGCAGCTATGTCAGTCGAAAAGGATAAAGACGAGATGCTCAGCGGCTTGACGCTGCTCGGCCAAAAAATCAATCAACCGACGCGCAAGTTGGAGACGTTTCCCAACAAGCATCCGGGCCGATCGTATGTGGTGACGCTGGTCTGTCCCGAATTCACGTGCCTGTGCGCAGCGACGGGCCAGCCCGATTTTGCGACGATCACGATCAAGTATATTCCCGATCAACGTATCGTCGAGTCAAAATCGTTGAAGTTGTACTTGTGGTCGTATCGAGATGAAGGTCATTTTCACGAACATGTCACGAATTTGATACTTGATGATCTGGTCAAGGCGCTCGATCCGATCAAATGTGAAGTGACCGGCGCGTTCAGCGTGCGCGGCGGCATCGCGATCACGGTCGAGGCGAAGTACGATCGATCGGGTTAACCGCCGTTCCGGCGCCGCACTTCATCGAAAAATTTAAGGCTGGCCGGTCGATCTAAATATTGACTTCTAGCGATGGATGTGATTTAATAGATGCAGCCTCGGAGAACTCCACTGCAGTTAATTTGAGTCAGGCGATGTCATCCGTTATGAAACTAGCCGTAAATCGATTCAACCTAAATTCATCGATAAGTTCTGGTCGCCTGACGCGCTAAAGATCAAAAACATTTGCTGGCAGATTGATACCGGTAAATGTTTTTTTGTTGATTCGATCAGCTTGCGATCATTAGCTGTGATAGAGGGAGGTGGCTCGCGTATAAAACTTCACACTTGAATTACCCAGTCACTTGGTTGATGCGATCTAAAACACAAATCTCATTGGAGGAAGATAAACCATGCGCTCGAAGACACAAGTTGTATTGCATTTGTTGGTTGTGACAGCGATGTTGTTGGCCGCGATCGGCATTGTTCCGGCCAGCGCATCCTTCTCGTCGATCAAGAGTAATCGATCCACGTTGAACGCGCCCGGCCCGGATGAAGTCGTCTTGCCCCCGACTGCAAAAATGATCGAGGAGCAGGACGGCGCAAATAAAGACGGCAAAGGCGAAGGGAAGCGTGAAGGCGATCCCGCTGAGCGTGATGCGTCGTTCTACTCACGCCGAACGGCCGGCGATCCGTCGGTTCATTTCACTATGGCTGACGCGGCTGCGCTGCGCGCGATAGCCGCCGATCAAACGGCTGCGCTGCTGGCTCAACTGGCGAATAAACCGGTAGTGCCGAACGCGTATAGTGGCGCATGGACTGGAGTGGGCCCTAACCCGATGGTTCTGACCTCGCGCGGTGATGCCACATTTGATGCGATGGCTGGCCGCATTGGCGCTTTAGCAGTCGCGTCAACTGCGCCCTACACCATTTACCTGGGCGGCGCGCAAGGAGGTATCTGGGAGTCTTCTTGGGTCACCACGACAACTACCAACCAGTGGACACCTAAGACTGATCAGTTGAGTTCACTCGCCATCGGCGCGATTGCGCTGGCGCCCTCCAACGAAAGCATCGTCTACGTGGGCACCGGTGAAGGCGCACTGTCCGGCGACAGCTACTTCGGGAATGGCGTCTTGAAGTCCACCGACGCCGGCAATACTTTCTCTAAAATCAGCGCGGCCGGTTACTTCACCGGCGTGTCGATCTCCAAGATCGTCGTTGACAATACTGATCCGAACACGCTGTACGCCGGCACCTTGCGCGGACGCGGGGGCGCACTGCGCACCTCGCCGCCGAACGCTTCATCCTTCGGCGTGTGGAAATCAGTTGACGGCGGTGTGAATTGGACCGAGGTTCTGACGGCGACAACCAATCCGCTGGACTTTGCGGGCGTCACCGACATGGTGATGGATCCGCAGAATTCCCAGGTGATCTACGCCTCGATGTTGGGCCGCGGTATCTCCAAGACCGTCGATAGCGGCGTGACCTGGACAAGCGCCATGAATGGTCTGCCCGCGACTGGCAATTACGCCACTGCCCCAACCCGGTTTTCGCTAGGGCTTTCGCGGCCATCGGCGGTGGTGTCCGCCACGCTCTACACCGGCTTCGAATACTATTCCGGCAGCACGCGGATTGCCTCGTCGGTCTGGAAGTCTACCAACGATGGGCTGAATTGGAACCCAACGAGCACGGCAGTCATTGGCGACTACTGCGGCGGACAGTGCTGGTATGATAATGTGATCGGCGTCGATCCGATCTCACCGACCGTCGTATACGCGTTGGGATTGTACAACTACGGCACCGGCTCGGGCGGCATTTACCGCTCGATGGACGGTGGAGCCAATTGGACGGACCTCGGCTTCAACTTGCATCCGGACTACCATGCGATTGCAATCCGCAAGGATGATCCCACGAACATCGTCATGGGCAATGACGGTGGCGCATGGTTATCAGCCAGTCGTGGTGGACGACCGGGCGGCTCCACCGACCCGATCACCGCCACCACCTGGGTGAACTTGAACGGCAAGGTCAACCCGGTCTCTTCCACTACGCTTGTTCGTACCGGCCTGCAGATTGGCCAAGCCACGAGTGTGGCGACTAATCCAGCCATTGCCAATCGTTTCTATGAAGGCACGCAGGACAATGGCACACAGCGCAAGACTACAGGCAGTTCTACTTGGACTGACGTTGCCAGCGGCGACGGCGGTTTCGTGTTGATCGATCCCACCGACGCGAATTACTTGTACGGCACTTACTATGGTCTGTCCCCCTATCGCTTTACCGATGGCGGCGGCCTATACGGTGGCGGCTACACCAGCAACGAGTACATCGTCAACGGCTTGTACAATGACCGAACAGATTTTTACACGCCGTGGATCATGAATCCGGGCAACTCGGAACAGCTGTATATCGGCACCTATCGAGTCTATCGCACCGACAATGCTAAAGCGGTGAAGTCGAGCGATGTCTTGTGGAATCCAATCAGCAGTGATCTCACTTCCGGCTGCCTCGGCGCTGCAGCGAACGGTGGGCGCGGCTGCTATGTCAGCGCACTGGCCTCACCGGCCGAATCGTCTGCGTTGTATGTCGGTACAATGGAAGGTTGGTTGTGGCTGTCCACGGATGCCGCCACGGCTGACGCCCCCACTTGGGCACGCATCGACATCAGCGGCACGACGCCCCTGCGCCCCGTCTCCGCCATCGCAGTCGATCGGTCTAACTACCGCGTGGCCTATGCCGCCTTCAGCGGCTTCAGCCAGGCAACTCCGGCCACACCCGGCCACGTCTTCAAGACCACCGATGGCGGCACCAGCTGGACGCGCATCGATCTGGGTGGCAGCGGTTTCCCCGATGTACCGGTGAACAACTTCCTGCTGGATCCCAGCGCGCCTAACACGCTGTATGCCGGCACCGACGTTGGTCCGTACGTCACCTATGACGGCGGCGCGACCTGGACGCTGCTGGGCACAGGCTTCCCGATTGTCTCGATTGAGGGCATGGCTCTCAATCCGTATACACGTCAGCTGGTTGCGGCCACACACGGTCGCGGCGTATGGAAGCTGGACGATCAATCCACACTCCTGCCCGCTTTGGAAATCGGCAAGACCGATGATGGCAGGCCGGCTGGCCCCGGCAGTTTCTTGACCTACCAGATCACCGTCAAGAACTATGGCAACATCACGGCGACCAATGTCGTCATCACCGATCCAATACCGGCTAACACGATGTTCGTCACAGCTGGGCCGGGCGGTACATTCGACGGAACGAATGCAGTATTCACTTTGACGGAAGTGGCAAAGCCTAGTAGCTATACCACACCTCCATCTTCTCCTCCGACAGGCTTGAACATCGGATTACTCCCTGGCGAGAAAACGGTGACCTTTACTGTTCAAATTACCACTGCCTTAAACAGCGGCGATGTAATCACGAACGATGGTTATCTCTTGACCTCGGCGGAAGGTGTTAGCGCCGTCGGCAGTCCGCACTATAAGACGCTGGCGCCGGCCTACGCTTTCGCCATGTCGCCCGACTATCAGTGGGACGGCACGAACCCGGGTCAAGTGATTACCTACTTGGTCTCGATCGAGAATCTGGGCTACAACACAGATTCGTATAACTTGGTCGCCGTGGGTAACGCGATCGGCTTCAACACCACGCTGTGGAATGAAACCTTTACCGCCTTCAAGTCCACTACCGATCCGGTGGCACCGGGCGACACGGCCATCGTTGGCGTGAAAGTGGTCATCAATCCCTCCGTAGCCAACGGCGTCGCCAATACGGATCTCATCATCGCCACCTCTGTGGCGAGTCCGAGCGAGAGCGACTCCGTGCAGATCAAGACGATCGCCGTCACCGATAAGATTCTGATGGTCGATGACGACGGCGGCGGGCCAGACGTACAGTCGTACTATGAAGCTGCGCTGGACGCGTATGGTCTGCCCTATAACACTGCTGATCTGACCGATGATCCACTGCTGCCCACCCGCTATATGAAGGCCCACAAGGCCATCGTCATGTTTGCGGGCGCAACTTATCCCGGCAACCTTGGTCCGTATGAGACCGGTTTAGCAGCGTTCTTGGATGGCGGCGGCCGGCTGTTCCTATCCGGCTGGGATCTGCTCGATCAATCTGCCGGCACCACCGACTTCGTGTATGACTATCTACACGTCAACTGGGACGGCTCGGAAACTCAGAACGATGTTGGCACTGGCAGTGCCACCGCAGTGATCAGCAACTCGATCACTACCGGACTGGGCGTGCTGCCATATGACTACGCCTCGATCGGGTTAGGCGGCGCCGACTACAGCGATCAGCTGACGTTGGTCTCTCCGGCAGATTCGGCTTTTAC
>JBGQGR010000058.1:0-9605 GCA_041497495.1 Anaerolineae bacterium
ATCCGATCGGCTTTCGCGATCTCGATCGCGCCCAATCCGATCGGCGATCCGGTCCCGATCGAGACTTCCAGCGTATACTGACCCGGCGGCGCATCGATCGGCACGCGCAGGGCATATTGATCAGCCACGATCTCATTCGGCGTCCATTGACTGAATGGATATGATCCATGCACAGGCAAGGTATTGGTTAAGGCGATAGTTGCGCTGTCGCCCTTCAATTGAATTGAAATTGCCGCATCATTCAACCGACTGACGCTCTGCCAGAACAACGTCATGAAAAACTTTTCGTTTTGATGAACTGAATTTGTTTGGCGCGAGTATCCTAACAAGTTCAGCCCGGCGGCGATCTCGTGCCCAACGCTTGTACCCATCCCCAAGTCACTCACGCTCGGCGGGTTTGAAGCGCGATCGATCTTGATGGGCGACAAGCGCGCGATCGTCCCGCCGAAAGATCCCTCATTTGCTACGATGTTGATTCTTTGATTCGCGCCCTGCGAAAACATCCCCACGCGCACTTCGTAATCGCCCGGCGGTGCGCCCGCGCTGATCGGCACATCGATGCGATTGATGATGATCTCACCGGGCATCCACTCTTCAGACGGATAATCGAACGAGCCGCTCTGGCCCCATTCGAAACCGGCATCATCGCGCAGCTGAACAAAAGTGGAGTAGTCGCCACGATCGGGTTTGTTCAGCACACGCCAATATAACGTCACACTTGCTTCTCTGCTCCCGCTGGATGACAATCCAGCGGCTTCCACATCGTAACCTATCAACTGAATGATATTGCCAAAGTTCACCTTCATTTCCACTTGCGGCTTGGTCGACAGCGGCGCAGTCAGATGATACTCGCGGTAGTTCGTCTGTCCGTCCGGCGCAAGCGGCGCGTCAATTAAGGCAGCTTGCGGCAAGAATCGATCGAGCCATGTTTGATCCGGCAGGGCCAATCGCGCGAAAAACAAGTACGCTGCTTCGTTTGGAATGACAACGATCTTGTCGCCACTCAGCCATTTGAAATGGCCGTAGTCATTCGCCAAGGCCGCTACGGTCGGATGCCGATAATGCAATGCGGCAATATAGACCCGATCGTGCGACGTGTCGGTATGATTCAATAAAGTGCTGATGTCAGCCAAGTCACCGTCACTTTGAATGTATAACTGCGGCTCATGCACATATTGCCCGAAGTACGTCACACTCGTATCGATCATTGTGACAATCAGCAAAAGAAAAATTATGGGACGCGGATTAACACGGACCGCGCGGATAAAAGAGACCAGCTTGTTACCTCGAGCGAAGCGAGAGGTCTCTCGCTGATTGGCATAGAGATTCCTCGCTCCGCTCGGAATGACAGACACTAACCACTTCATCAACCACCACACGCCCAACGCCGGAAACACAAAGACAATCGGCAGCATCCCAATTGCGCGAAGGTTGCTGGGCGTGATTTCGTTGACCGCCAAGGCTGTCGGCAGGAACATGATCAATGTGACGATAATGCTGGCAAAGTACGCGAATCGACGGCGGGGCGAGCGACTGCGGAACAATCCGATCAACGCAACCATCAGGCCAATGCTAAAGAGGGCACCTAATAAGATTGGAAACAACGGCCGATACGGTTCATTGAAGCGAATGTACGGATCGCCCCTGATGAAAAACATGCCCAACGCTCGCCCGATGTTATCGATCAGCGCGGTGGATTGACCCGCTTGTGGCGCAACTTGTTGGATACGCGTAATAAACGCCGCTGGATTGTTAATGAAGTAAATACCGAGCGGCAAGAAGATGATGATGGCGCCCAGCGTAAGCAATGAGAATTGGATCATGCGCTGACGGCGACGGCCTCGATCAGCAATGATCATATAAAGGAAGAGCAATCCGATCGCCACGGGGAACAATCGGGCGGCGAGATAGGTGTAAAGATTCAAGCCGACGAACACGCCCGCAATCGCGATCCACTTCAATCGATTTAAGCGCAGGCCCCGAAACAATGCCGCCAATGCGATCGATTGAACGAACGGTTCACTGATCGATCGAAAACCCACTCGACTCATCAGGATGTGCCAGAAAGATGTGGCGATAAAGATCGTCGCCAACAACGCAACGCTCTCACGTCCAATCCCTCTCCTTTTCACACGTGCGGTAAAGCGCGCAGTGCGTACCGGGGAGAGGGCAGGGTGACCCCGCTCCACTTCGCTACTGGGGCGCTTCGCGGGGTCGATCATTTCTCTAACAACTCGATAAGTCACCGCCACTGTGAGGATGCCCATCATCGCGGCGGCGAGGCGCATGGCGAAGACCGATGTGCCGATCAATTTCATCCACGCGGCGGCCCAATAGAAGAACAGAACTTCTTTGCCGGTATAGGCTTCGACGAAGATCGGCGCGCTTTCGCCGCGTGCAATCTGTTCGGCGATGATCGCGTCGGCGGCTTCATCGTAATGCAGGCCGGGCGGCGTTGAGCCAACTTCGATCAAGCGTAAGGTGGCAGCAACGAGCAGAGTGAGGACAAGCAGCCAGAAGAAGCGAGGGACATGGGGCAAGCGGCGAGAGGTCATGATCGATGTACGACAAGCCGTCAGCGGCGTGATGGTAGATGCAGGCCCCGCAACATTTCCTGCAGCGTCGGCTTGAATAACTTTCGGCGATAAGTAACAGTTACTGGGTGCTCCGGATCGATCGATTCCAGCATATCGAACCACGAGCGGGCACCCTCTTTTTGATCGTGCGCCAGACAGAGATCAATTTGCACAGCAGCCAGCGCCACGAATTCACTGATGTGTAATCGCTGACCCGACATCAGTGGTGTGAGCATTTCTCCAGCTCGATTGAGATCATTGTCTCTGATGTGGAAGCGTGCCATGTTGACTCGGGCGAAGAAATAATCCGGATGGCTCGCGTAGATTTGCCGTGCGATTGTCTCGGCCTCCTGATCGCGTCCCTGAAAACTGTAAGCAGCTGCGAGGTTGTTGAGTATGTCAGGTGCGTCTGGCTCCAGTTCCAAGGCTTGTTTCAGCATAGTCACGCTGAGATCGGCATCGTCACGTTCTTGTATGGCGCGTATCGCTTTGATCAACAATTTCTCAACCGCAGCGGAGTGCTGCCGGCTCGCCGGTTCGGAGTAGATTTCAAAATTCAACAGTAGTACTTCGTGTTGTTCTCCCTTCGTCCACAGCTTGACCGGGCCTGATGGCAGAAGCCCGGCCTCCGAAACGATCTGCGCCGCCTCAAGCCGCAGCGAATCAGATCCGCGCTGGCTCAGAGCAAAATCCTTCAGGGCAGTCAGCAGCTCTGGAGTCCGGGCCATGTTCACCAGCCTCACCACAAATTTAGTTCCATCAGGATCGCCGCGTTCAAGCAATACCAGCAGCAGTGATACCATTTCTGGATGAAGTTGCAGAAAACGGCGCGTCGCTTGCGCCACAGATTTTTCACCGGCTGTGCCCGCAATCGGCTTCAGCAAGCGTTGCAGATCAAGCAATGGTTTTTGACTTAGCCACTGGTTCAACTCGAAGGCCCAGGGGCCATGCCGCGCGCTGATCGGTCTGCGCAGGTCGTCCAAATTTTCTTTGGCCACTATCAGGGCTGGCGAAGCCTCAAGCGCTTGCCGCCAGTGTTGTCTGGCTGCCCGCTCGTACCCCAGACGCAGCTCGGCGGCGGCAACGAGATGGTAGATGTAAGGATTTGCACCGGGTTGTTGCAAAGCGTCCGCTTGCTCAGCCTGAGTAAAAATATCCAACACGGCCGCATCATCACCGAGAAAACTGAAAGCTTCGATTTTCTTGAGCCACGGTTCCATCGCTTTCGCCTGCGAGGTCATAAGCCGTTCGGCATATTGCCGGGCCTCCGCCCCGCGCCCAATGACGCACAGATAATGTATCAGATTCGAGAGGGCGTGAATATTGTCGGGCTCAATGCCAAGCGCGCGCTGAGCAAAATCGATTGCGCGATCTATCTCCCCCTCGGCAAAATGTGCCAGACTGATATTGTTGAGGGCCGGCACAAAATTGGGGTAGTGCCGGAGCAGCTCTGCACCGATTCGATAGACTTGCGCATATTTCCCTTGACTCAAATCAGATTGCATCTCTTCGTGCATGGCCGCCAGCTGTAGCCCGGTTTCGCCCGATAGTCCCAGATTGCTCAGTATTTCATCGATCATGGACTCCAGCTCGGCGGCAGCCTGACTGGCCTCGCCAGCCCGCGGATGGTCAGGGAAACGCTGAAGAAAATTTCGGAAGGCGCGCAAGGCCATGGCCGGGCGCAGATTAGCCATGTAGGCACCCGCTACAATTAATGCGGCATCCGCGTTATTGGGATCGATCTTGAGCAGCCGTTCGCCAGCGTATTGATACCCCTCCATATCTTTTAGTTCATAGCAAACATTGACTAAGTCGATCAATATCGCCGGATTATGCGGAAAGCGTTGATCGAGCTCATTGAGAGCTTCACGCGCCTCAGCCCAGCGTTTACGCTGCATAAGCGAATCGACTTCAGCTAACTTGGCGAGATGTCGTGGAGGAATTGACTGAGAAACTGCGCGTTGAGGTTGTTGCTTCTTCTTTTTTTTAGCCATTGAAGACACTCGTCCGGATGAAATTGTAGTGTTGACTCGATGCGTTTAATGAACGGTATTGAGCGCTTGCTGCAAATCGGCAATGATGTCAGCCGCATCTTCAATGCCGACCGATAAGCGCGCGAGTCCATCGCCGATGCCCTGTCGATGCCGCTCTTCAGGCGAAAGATAATAATGGCTCGATTGCGCGGGATACACCAATAGGCTACCCACATCACCGAGGCTGGTGCCAGTGCGAATTAATTTCAACGCTTCCATGAAGCGAAAGACTTCGGTCTCTCCCGCGTCACGCAATTCAAATGCAACGACGCCGCCAAATGAATTCTCGCGAAACAATCGACATGCGATTGCGTGTTGAGGATGATCGGGCAAGCCGGGATAAATCACTTTCGAGATCGATGCTTGATCGGATAACCACTGAGCCACGCGCAACGCATTCGCACAATGCTGCCGCATGCGCAGCGCCAGCGTTTTTAAGCCGCGCAATAAAATCCACGCTTCGAACGGGCCGAGGTTCGAGCCATAGTATTTGATCAACTCGCGCAGTCCGCCCGCGCGGCGCGCGTCGGTGGCGATGACGCCGGCCATCACATCGCCGTGACCGCCCAAATATTTTGTGCCCGAATGCACGACGAGATCCGCGCCGTGCTTCAGCACTCGAATCAAATACGGCGAGGCAAACGTGCCATCGACGATCAACGTTGCGCCGGCGGCGTGCGTCCATTCAGCAATCTGCGGCAGGTCGGGCACTTTCAACAACGGATTGGAGATCATCTCCATCAAGACCGCGCGCGGCGCATAATGTTCGATCGAAAATTTCACCGCCGCCGCATCGGACATATCGACGTAGTGCACCGGGCGTTTGTCATACATCGCAAAGATTTGCGCCAGCAGCGCGTGCGTCGCGCCGTACAAATCCTGCGCGGCGATGATCGGTCCATCGGGCGTGATGCCGGATTGAATGAAAGCACAGTGCAGCGCGGCCATGCCGGACGAAAACGCGATCGCGCCCTCAGCGTTTTCTAATGAAGCAACCGCTTCTTCCAGCGCGGAAACAGTGGGACTGCCATAGCGGCTGTATACGTAACCCGATCGTTCGCCGTGCAGCACACCGGACAAATCTTGCATGTCGTCGTAAGTGTAAGTAACGGCGGGATAAATCGGCGGAGAGACAGGCCGACCTTCGGGCGGATCAGCATCGTCGCCCGCGTGCGCGGCTTGGGTGAAGAAGTGATCGTTGGGGTTAGGTGGTTCGTCTGACATTAAAGTGGTTGTTACAGCTGACATGGTGACTGGCTGGCCGGGTCACAAGGCGATCACAAGCAATATCACCTTGTCGCCTTTTTAGCATGTCACCCTGTCATGTTTTTAAGAAATGAATCAATGATCTGATCAAGTTCCGATTCGGTTGAATAGGCAGCAACTTTCAAATTCGCTGCCGGGTTGCCGAGAATCATCTTGGTCATCCGCACGCTCTGCGCCGATCGATACACGCACACCACCGGCTTGCCGATCTGGATCGCATAACCGTATTCGTAGCCGACCCCGGTCGAGGGAGTGCTGACTTCGGCGATCATCACGTCGCACTCATCGATCCACGCCACATCGCGATCGAACACCGTGCGCGGCGGCACATCTTTCTCTCGATCGAGCACCTGCAGATCGGCGACGTGCGCCGATAATACATTGTGGCCCTGCGACTGTAAGCGTTCGACGACATGTTGATAGATCGGCAGGTTGTCGCGGCCCGCCGAGATCGCGCCGGAGAAGTAGATTTTCATGCGCTGATTATACTTGGAAATGAGAGGTTAATGGTGGGAGATTGGAAGTTGGATCTCGGCATTCAGTAAAGAAGAGCCGCCACTGCGACTCCTCTCCAATTTCCAGCTTCCACTTTCACTTACCCAAACAACTTCAGTGCGGACGATCGGTCAGCGTCAAGGGCAGCTCCAGCGTCTCCGCGCCGCGCAGAATAGTGACGGTGACCGTCTGCCCTATCTGTTTCTGGCTGGACAGAAAAGCGATCATTTGATCGAAGCTGGTGATCGGCGCACCATCGATCGCGGTGATGATGTCACCGCCGGCCGAGACGGGCAAGCCACGAATGGTTACTTGATGATCGCCACCTAACAGTCCGGCTCTTTCAGCCGGGCCGCCGTTGATGACGGAAGCAATCAATACGCCTTTTTCGACGGGCAGATTCAAGCTCACGGCCAAGACGCCCATGCTGAAGTGATTGTCGACGCTCACGCCCAGATAGGGATATGACGCCCGGCCATCTTTCAACAATTGATCGGCCACGCGCTTGACGGTGTTGGATGGAATCGAGAAACCGACGCCGGAATTCGCGCGATTGCCGGTGGTGCTGTTGCGAATAGCCGCATTCACCGCGATCACTTCACCGACCGAGTTGAGCAGCGGGCCGCCGGAGTTGCCCGGATTGATCGCCGCGTCGGTCTGGATAATATCGGGATTGGAATACAACGCGCCCGAGCTGGTAGCATCGGCGCGCAGCGTGCGGCCTATGCCGCTGACGATACCGACCGTCATCGTCCCGAACAGGCCAAATGGATTCCCGATCGCAATGACCCGCTGACCGACTTTGACCAAATCGGAGTTGCCCAGCGTCAGCGGATGTAACTTGCTGGCATCCACCTCAACTTTGATCACGGCCAGATCGCTGTAGGGATCGGTGCCGATGACTTTCGCAATTGCCAGCGTGCCATCTGCGAACGTCACATCGAGTTCATCCGCGCCTTCGACGACGTGATTGTTGGTGACGATATGCCCCTCCAGATCAATCACAAAGCCGGAACCCGATCCAAACTCCGTCGAGTCGAGGCCCGTGCCGCTGACCAAATCGATGTTGACCACACCAGGATTGGCGCGATCATACAGGTTTTCCAGCAGTATTTCTTCTGTGTCCGCTAAAATGCTGATCGCTGCGGGCAGCGGCGTCGGCGTGACGACCGCAGTCGGTGTGGCTACACCCAACGATTTCGGCACAGTGGGTGTCGCGGTTTCAAAGACCGAGAAATTACAGCCGCTGGTTACGAGTGCGAGCATTCCAATCAGCATCAAAACTTTGATCGGTTTCATAATTGCCTCAAGAAACTCTTAGGGATCGGGTTGCAAGTTGCAGGATGTAAGATGCAGGTAGCAAGTAGCAATGACCATTAACGGATTAATCATGTATCACTATTCACTCGTCACTCTTCACTGATCATTGTGAATTGTGTATTAAAAATTATTCATGTGCTTCAACTGCTCAAACAACCTGCGCTCTTCATCGCTTAATTTCGCCGGTAGACTCACATTAATTTTGATCAACAGGTCACCGACATTTTTGGCGTCATGTAGATGCGGCATGCCTTGACCGCGCAATCGAATCGTTTGGCCGGGCTGTGTGCCGGCTGGAATCTTCAACTGCACATTGCCGGTGAGCGTCGGCACCGTCACTTCGCCGCCGAGGATCGCCGTGTACAGATCGATCGTAATCGTCGCCCGCAAGTTCGTATTATCGCGTTCAAAGGTCGGATCGGGGCGCACGTTCACATACAAATACAAATCGCCGGGCGATCCGCCTTCGCGGCCGGGTGCACCCTGCCCGCTCATGCGAATTTTCGATCCGGTGCCGACGCCGGGTGGAACTTTCACTTCCAATTTCTGTCCGTCTTTTTGCAGCGACAAGGTCGCGCCGTGATACGCATCCGGCAAGCTGATCTCGATCGGCTGTTCCAGGTCTTGACCACGCGTTGGGCCGCGCCGGCGCGATCGGCTGGAGGCTCCCGCCCCGCCAAAAATACTCGTGAAGAAATCGGAGAAGTCGCCGCCGCCAAAAAGATCATTCAGATCGGCCTGGCCGCGAGCGCTCTGGCCTTGATTGCTAGTCCATTGACCCCAATCGAAGCCGCGCGGATCGCCGCCGGCGCGTTGATACTGCTGCCACTGCGATCCCAGTTGATTATATTTCTTGCGCTTCTCGGGATCGCTCAAGACTTCATTGGCTTCATTGATTTCTTTAAATTTCGCCTCGGATTTTTTATCACCGGGGTTGTTGTCAGGATGATACTGACGCGCCAATTTGCGATACGCTTTTTTGATTTCGTCCTGCGTCGCGCCGCGCGCGACACCCAGAGTTTGATAATAGTCTTTGTAGTCCATACGAATTCACACTGCACGATGCATAATTTTCTTCGTTTATTATACCCGACCGTCAATTCCGCCTCAACTCTCCCTTATTCACACGGGCCGCAGTTCAAGACAATCATCGCGCAAAATCAATGCCTAACGTCACTCGTCGCGTTTCGCTGATCGTGAGATAGTTTATGGATGGAGCGTCCTTCGATTGCGAAGCACTCAGAACGCTGCCCGTGATTTTATATTTGCTCGCAAAACCACGCGAGCTAATGAGGTGTGACGATGACTCGACAGATGATTACGATTGACGGCAACGAAGCGGCGGCCTACGTGGCCTATCGCGTCAGCGAAGTGATTGCCATCTACCCGATTACGCCGTCCAGCGCCATGGGCGAATGGGCCGATGCGTGGTCGGCGCTCGATCAGAAAAATATTTGGGGCACGCGCCCGCTGGTGCAGGAAATGCAGAGCGAAGGCGGCGCGGCCGGTGCGGTGCACGGTGCTTTACAAACCGGCTCGCTCACGACGACTTTCACGGCCTCGCAGGGCCTGCTGCTGATGATCCCCAACATGTACAAGATCGCCGGCGAGTTAACCTCGACGGTCTTTCACGTCGCGGCGCGATCGATCGCGGTGCAGGCATTATCGATCTTCGGCGATCACGCGGACGTGATGGCCACCCGATCGACCGGCTGGGCGATGCTGGCCTCCAATTCCGTTCAGGAAGTCATGGACAGCGCGTTGATCGCGCACGCGGCCACACTGCAAGCGCGCATCCCGTTCATTCATTTCTTCGACGGTTTCCGCACTTCGCATGAAGTCATGAAGATCGAACAGCTAACCGACGACGATATTCGATCGATGATCGACGACGATCTGGTGCGGGCCCATCGAG